>NZ_JBHVER010000029.1:0-54638 GCF_042802195.1 Kitasatospora sp. NPDC057500
TGGACGGTCCGTGGCGACTCCCCCCGTGACGAGGACCGCCGGCCGGCCGCGCCGGACCGTGCCGGCCCGGCGCAACACCGAACTCGCGCTCGTCCTGGCCGCCGTGCTGGCCGCGGTGCTCGGCTACGCCGCGGTGGGCCTGACCATCGACGGCACGGTGCCCGCCGACGCGGGCCAGTACGGGGCCGCGCTCGGCGTGCTCGCGCTGCTGGCGCACGGCGCGGTCCGCTGGAAGGCGCCGTACGCGGACCCGCTGCCGCTGCCGATCGCGCTGCTGCTGAACGGCGTCGGACTGGTCGTCATCTACCGTCTCGACCGGGCCACCCCGGGCGATGCGGCGTCCGCCCAGCTGCTCTGGTCCGCGCTCGGGGTGGGCCTGTTCATCCTGGTGCTGCTCCTGCTGCGGGACCACCGGCGGTTGCAGCGCTACGCCTACATCGGGGCGCTGGCGGCCCTCGTCCTGCTGGTGCTGCCGGTCTTCTTCCCACCGGTGTACGGCTCGCGGATCTGGATCACCGTCGGGCCGCTCTCGCTCCAGCCGGGGGAGTTCGCCAAGGTGCTGCTGGCGGTGTTCTTCGCCGCCTACCTGGCGGTGCACCGGGACGCGCTGGCGCTCACCGGGAGGCGGGTGCGGCGGTTCAGGCTGCCGCCCGGGCGGGTGCTCGCGCCGGTCCTGGTGATCTGGGCGGCCTTCGTCGGGGTGCTGGTGCTGGAGACCGACCTCGGCACCTCGCTGCTGTTCTTCGGCCTCTTCGTGGTGATGCTGTACGTGGCCACCGCGCGGACCGGCTGGATCGTCATCGGGCTGTTCCTGGCCGCGGTGGCGGCGGTCGGGGTGGGGTGGCTCTCGCCGCACGTGCACAGCCGGGTCGACGACTGGCTGGACCCGCTCGGCTCGATCGCCGAGGGCCGCGGCGCCAACCAGATCGCCCAGTCGCTGTTCGCCTTCGCCTGGGGCGGCGAGCTGGGCACCGGGCTGGGCAACGGGCACTCGGCGCTGATCGGCTTCGCCGCGAAGTCCGACTTCATCCTCGCCACCATCGGCGAGGAGCTGGGGCTGGCCGGGCTGTTCGCGGTGTTCCTGCTGTACGCGCTGCTGGTCTCGCGCGGGTTCCGGACCGGGATCGCGCTGCGCGACCCGTTCGGGCGGCTGCTGGCGATCGGGCTGGCGGCGCTCGTCGGCCTCCAGGTGTTCGTGGTGGCGGGCGGGGTGCTCGACCTCATCCCGCTGACCGGGATGACCCTGCCGTTCGTCGCCCAGGGAGGCTCCTCGGTGGTGACCAACTGGATCGTCGTCGCGCTGCTGGTGCGGATGAGCGACCTCGCCCGGCGGCCGGTCCCCGGGGAGGCGCGGTGAGGCGGCGGCGGGTGACGGGCCGGGCCGGTGACGGGCCGCAGGGGCTGCCGGGGATCGCCGTCACCGGGCGCCGGGCCGGCACCTTCTGCCTGCTGCTGATCGTGGCGCTCTGCGCCCAGGCCACCCGGGTGCAGGTGTTCCGGGCGGACGGGCTGAACCACAACAGCGCCAACCAGCGGCTGGTCATCGAGCGCTACTCGCAGCCGCGCGGCGGCATCCTGGTGGGCGCCGACCCCGTCACCGGCTCGGAGGCCACCGGCGGCCGGTTCGACTTCAAGCGCACCTACACCGACGGGCCGCTGTTCGCGGCCGTCACCGGCTACTCCTCGCAGACCTACGGCAACACCCAGCTGGAGGGCACCGAGGACGCGCTGCTCTCCGGCACCGACGACCGGCTGTCGGGCTGGGCGGTGTGGGACGCGGTGGCCCGGCGGCAGAACCCCGGCGGGAACGTCCGCACCACCATCGACCGGGCCGCCCAGGAGGCGGCGGTGCGCGGCCTCGGCGGGCAGCAGGGCGCGGTCGCCGCGATCGAGCCGGCCACCGGGCGGATCCTGGCGCTGGCCTCCACCCCCGCCTACGACCCCGGGAGCTTCGCCGGGACCTCCGCCGAGGACCAGGAGGCCTGGAACCGGTTGCAGGCCGACCCCGACCGGCCGATGCTCAACCGGGCACTGCGCCAGACGTACCCGCCCGGCTCGACGTTCAAGGTGGTGACCGCGGCGGCGGCGCTGGAGAGCGGCGTGGTCGTCGACATCGAGGCGCCGACCGACGCGCCGTACCCCTACGTCCTGCCGGGCACCGGCACGCCGCTGGTCAACGACACCCCGGCCTGCGACGAGCCCGGCCTGTCGCTGGACACCGCGATGACGCTCAGCTGCAACAGCGTGCTCGGGTACCTCGGGGTGCGGGTCGGGCTGGAGCGGATGGCCGCGACGGCGGAGGCGTTCGGCTTCAACGAGTCCCGGCTGGACACCCCGGTGCGGGCGGTCCGCTCCGTCTTCGACACCCGGATGGACGACTCGCAGTTGGCGCTCTCCTCGATCGGCCAGTTCGACACCGCCGCCACCCCGCTGGTGATGGCGATGGTCGCGGCGGGGGTGGCCAACAACGGCACCGTGATGCGTCCACAGCTTGTGGACGGACTGACCAGGAGCGACGGCGCCACCGTGCAGCTGATGCGGCCCGCCGTGTTCCGGCAGGCGATGAGCCCGGGCACCGCCGGGCAGGTGCGGCGGCTGATGACCGACGCGGTGGAGAACGGCACCGGGCGCGCCGCCCGGATCCCCGGCGCGGTGGTCGGCGGGAAGACCGGCACCGCCGAGCACGGGGTGGACAACAGCGGGACGCCGTACGCCTGGTTCATCGCCTGGGCGGGCCCGGCCGGCCCGGACGCGGTGCCGCCGGTGGCGGTCGCCGTGGTGATCGCGGACAGCGAGGCGGCCGAGGTGACCGGAGGCGGCCTCGCGGCCCCGGTCGCCCGTGCGGTGATGCAGGCGGTGCTGGCCGGGTGAGCCCCTTACCGGCCGCTCCGGCCTGCCGGGCTAGCCGTTCGACGGAAGATGCGCCGTCTGCGAAGTGTCCGGTTTGTGCATGCTGGTGCGACGGTTCGTACAATGCGCTCCGCCGGACTGTTCGTTTGCGACACTGGTCTTTTCGCGGGGTACTGCCCATCTTTGTTCGGTTGGTCCCCGATGACACCCCTCGGCGCGTCGAGTGACCGGCCGCTAGGAACCCCCGCTCAGAAAGACCCTCGTTTTGGCCAGCAACACGCTCGGCTCACGCCTCCTCAGGCGCAAGCCCGTCACCACCCTGATCGCCGAGGCCGAAGGCCGCGACGGCCTGCCCGCCGGTGCGCCCGAGGAGGGCGGACGTTCCGGCATCCACCTGCGCCGCACGATCGGGCTCTGGCAGCTGTCCGCGATAGGAATCGGCGCCACCATCGGCACCGGCATCTTCTTCGTGCTGACCAGCGCCGTGCCGTCGGCCGGCCCCGCCGTCATCCTGTCCTTCGTGATCGCCGCGGTCACCGCCGGCCTCACCGCGCTCTGCTACGCCGAGATGGCCTCCGCGATCCCGGTCTCCGGGTCGTCGTACTCCTACGCGTACGTCACCCTCGGCGAGGGCGTCGCCTTCGCGGTCGGCATCTGCCTGCTGATGGAGTACGGCGTCTCGGCGTCCGCGATCGCGGTCAGCTGGGCCGAGTACCTCAACAAGTTCCTCGACCTGGCCTTCGGCTTCCAGCTCCCCGAAGTGCTCACCGGCGCGCCCGACGAGACCCACTGGTTCAACCTGCCGGCACTGCTGCTGGTCGCCATGGTCTGCTTCCTGCTGATCCGCGGCGTCAGCGAGTCGGTCAAGGTCAACGCGGCCATGGTGGCCATCAAGGTCCTCATCCTGCTGCTCTTCGTGGGCGTCGCGATGACCGGCTTCCACTCCGGCAACCTGACCCCGTTCATGCCGCTGGGCATCGGCGGCGTCCAGGTCGCGGCCTCCACCATCTTCTTCTCCTTCATCGGCCTGGACGCCGTGTCCACCGCCGGCGAGGAGGTCAAGAACCCCCGGCGCACCCTGCCGACGGCGATCATCATCTCGCTCGTCGTGGTCACCCTGCTGTACATCCTGGTGGCCCTCGCGGGCGTCGGCGCCCAGCCGTGGGAGAAGTTCGAGGGCCAGGAGGCGGGCCTCGCCCAGATCCTCCAGGACATCACCGGGCAGAGCTGGCCGGCCATGCTCTTCGCGGTCGGCGCGATCATCTCGATCTTCTCGATCACCCTGGTGGTCATCTACGGCCAGACCCGGATCCTGTACTCGATGGGCCGTGACGGCATGCTGCCCAAGCGCTTCGCCGAGCTGTCGCCGCGCACCGGCACCCCGGTCTGGAACACCATCGTGGTCGGCCTCGGGGTCGGTGCGCTGGCCGCCTTCGTCCCGCTCCGGGTGCTCGCCGACATCACCAGCCTGGGCACCCTGATCGCCTTCTCGGTGGTCGCGATCGGCGTGATCGTGCTGCGCCGCACCCAGCCCGACCTGCCGCGCGGTTTCAAGGTGCCGGGCTACCCCGTCGTGCCGCTGATCAGCGTCGGCTTCTGCGCCTACCTGATCAGGGGCCTGCACACGGACACCTTCGTGGCGGGCGGGATCGCCCTGGTGCTCGCGGTGGCGGTGTACTTCGGCTACAGCATCAAGCACTCCAAGCTGGAGCGGGCGGACCGGCAGGCCGAGGCCGGCACCAGGGTCGGCTGAGCGCGGTGCGCCGTCGACGGGGCCGTCCGGGGGAATCGCACCCCCGGCGGCCCCGTCCGGATCGGTGCGGACCGGCTTCGCCGACTTGGCGACAGCGCGCCGCCCCCGGCCATAACCTTCCACCATGGTGAGCACCCGCACGCCCGGTCATTCCCGCCCGCGCGGCCGCTTCACCGGCCGGGGCGCGACCCCGACGACCCCGGCGCCGGTCGTTTCCCGGGCCGTTCCCCCCACTGTCTCCCCGGCCGTCTCCCGGGCTGCTTCCCGCGACCGGGCCCGCCGTCCGTTCCCCCGCCAGCGCGGCCGCCGCGGCCCGGCGCGCTCCTCCGGCCGGCTGAAGCCGACCGCACTGGCCGCGCACCGGGGCGTCCAACTGCTCGGCTGCCTGGTCGCCGCCGGCTGGGCGGCCGGCTTCCCGCTCGTCTCCGACCTGCCCAACCAGCGGCTGTGGGGCACCCTCGCCGCGCCCGCCTACCTGCTCGCCGGGCTGTTCTGCGTGGTCCTGCCGCGCCGCGTCGCCGCCCGGGCCGCGGCGGCGACGGCCCTGCTGGGCGCCGCGCTGGTGCCGCTCGTGGTCCTGGTGCTCCAGGGCCGCCACCAGTCCGAGGTGATGGTGGTGGAGCGCTCCGCACACCTGCTGTTCAACACCGGCAGCCCGTACCTGCCGCACCCGGTGGTGGTCACCGACTACAACCCCTACCTGCCGGCGATGTCGCTGTTCGGGGTGCCGCACACCCTCCTCGGCGAGGGCACCGCCCTCGCACGGCTGGCCGGCGACGCCCGGGTCTGGTTCGCGCTGGCCTTCGCCGCCTGCCTGCTGGCGAGCTGGCGGCTGCTGCGGCCCACCCGGGACCGCGCGCCGCTGCTGCCCCTGGCCGTGCTCACCGCCTCGCCGCTGGTCGCGCTGGCGCTGGTCGGCGGCGGGGTGGACCTGCCGCTGATCGGGCTCTGCTGTCTGGCCATGGCGCTGGCCGAACGGGACCGGACCGTCGCCGCCGGGCTGGTGCTCGCCCTGGCCGGGAGCCTGAAGTGGACGGTCTGGCCGGCGGTGCCGGTGGCCGTGCTGCTGCTCTGGCGGCTCTACGGGCGGCGGCCGGCCGCCCGGGCCGGGCTGACCGCGCTCGGGGCGGCGTCCGCCGTCATGGTGCCGTACGTCCTGGCGCGGGCCGATGAGCTGCGCGAGCAGGTGGTGCGCTTCCCGCTCGGGCTGACCGCGATCCAGACGCCGGCCGGCAGCCCGCTGCCGGGCAAGGTGCTGGCCGGGTTCGGGCCCAACGGGCACATCGCCTCGCTGGTGCTGCTGACCGTCGGCGGGCTGGGGGTGACGGTCTGGCTGCTGGCCCGGCCGCCGGTCTCCGCGATCGCCGCCGCCGACCTGCTGGCCGGCGGGCTGGCGGTCGCCTTCATGCTGGCCCCGGCCGGGCGGTTCGGCTACCTGGCACTGCCGGCCGTGCTGATGATCTGGCCCCGGCTGGCCGCCCGGCGGTGGAGCGCCCGCCCGCCCGTCCCGGCGGCCCGCCCGCCGGCACACGCGGAGCCCGCCCTGCCGACGACGGCGCGGTAGGACGGGCCCCGCCCCGGAGGCGGGCGGGCGAGTGGCTGTCAGCGGTTGCCGGCGGCCTTGATGATCGAGGCGACGGCGGGGCCGGCGGCGTCCACGCCGTGGCCGCCGCCCTCGACCTCGGCGGCGACCGCGAGGTCGCCCCGGTAGGCGGTGAACCAGCTGTTGCTGGTGGCGATGCCGGTGGCCTCGGCGGAGCCGGTCTTGGCGCCCGCGTTGTCGGAGATCCCGGCCATCACGTCCTTGGCGGTGCCGCCGGTGGCGGTGGCGGCCATCATCTGGCGGAGCTTGCCGGCGACGTCGGGGGTCATGTCGCGGGCGGCCTTCTGCTGCGGCAGTTCGGCGACCAGCACCGGCTGCTTGAAGGTGCCGCTCTGCACGGTGGCCGTGATCGAGGCGATGGCCAGCGGGTTCATCTGGACCTTGCCCTGGCCGATCGACTGCATGGCCTGCTCGTCCTTGTTGGTGCCGGCGTCCGGGATCACCGCGTCGAAGCTGGGCAGACCGGTCTGCCAGTTCAGGCCGATGCCGTAGACGTCCTTGGCGGTGGTGGTCAGCGCGCCCGGCTTGAGGCTGGCCAGGCCCTGGTCGATGAAGGCGGTGTTGCAGGACATCATGAAGTCCTGCTGGAGGGTGTTGTTCGGGAACGGGTCCGGGAACGAGTTCGGGATCTTCTTCGGGTTGCTGCTCAGGACCGGGCAGGGCACCGGGGTCTCCGGGTTGATGCCGGCCTCCAGCAGGGCGGTGGAGGTGAGGATCTTCAGCGTCGAACCCGGGGCGAGCTGGCCCTGGAAGGCCCGGTTGAGACCGGTGACCGGCGCGTTGGCGAAGGCCAGGACCTGGCCGGTGCTCGGCTCGATGGCGACGATCGAGCCCTTCTTGCCGCCCAGGTCGGTCATCGCCTTCTCGGCGGCGGCCTGGAGGTTGGCGTCGATGGTCAGCTTGAACGGCTTCGGGGGCTTGGGGTCGACGATGGTGAACAGCCGGTCGGGGGTGCTGTTCTGGTCGGCCGGGTTGGTGATCACCACACCGGTGCCGCTGTCGCTCTGGTCCTTGTTCTGGTCCGCGAGCAGCTTGGCGACCTTGGCCTGCACCGTGGCGACCAGCGGGGTGATCGAGGGGCTGTTCAGCGCCTTGTTGTTGCGGTCCACCACGTTGCCCGCCAGCGGGGGCAGCGGCTGGACGGAGATCGTCTCGCCCGCGGCCAGGTGCGGGTGGATCACCGAGGGGGCCCAGTGCACGGCCGGGGTGTCGTCGCTCATCTTCACGACGCCGAGGAAGCCGCTGTAGTCCCAGACCCGGTTGGTGCCCTCGAACTCGGCGCGGGCCTTGAAGCCCATCAGCGTCCCGGTCGGGGCGGCGGACGCGGTGGCGGAGGGCGAGGCGGAGACGGCCAGGGGGTCGGTGGCGGTGTTGCTCGGCGTGGCGGGGGCCGTGGTCTTGGCGGGGGAGGGGGTGCCGGTCGCCGAGGCGAACGCCGCCGGGGTGGCCGGGCCGGCCGGCGCCAGGGTGAGGGCGCTCGGCTTCACCTGCTCCTGGAACGCGGTCAGCGCGGTGGTCGCGGCCGCCGGGTCGTCGGTCAGCGACGCCGCCTTGGCGATGTCGCCGGCCGCCCAGGCCTCCAGGAAGTCCTTGGCCCCGGCCGCGGCCTGCTCGGCGGTCGGCGGCTCGGCGACCACGGTGCGCTGCTTCTTGGCCGCCGGCGCGTCCTTGTCGTCCGAGCCGCCGACGAGGCTGTACGCCCCGTAGCCGCTGGCGGCGAGCATGGCGACGGCCACGCCGGTGATGATGCCGGTCTTCGCGCCATTGCGCATGGTGAGGTTCCCCCAAGGGTCAGGCGATCGGGCCGCAGCCGGAGGGTGGCCGGATGCGCGTTCGGAGCCCAGCCTAGGCAGCCGGGCTCCGTGCACCGACGAAGGGACCGGGTCTTGTGACGGTTCTGGTACGTGCCGCACACCACTCCGGTACCCTTCGCCGCCCCGTCCCGTCCCGCCCTCGGGCCGACGGCGGGACGCGTCAGATCCAGGTGTTGAACCACATCCGTCGGCGCCAGTCCTCCATCGGGATCGTCTCGCCGGTGTACAGGGGGTGGAAGAAGAGGAAGTTCCACATGATCAGCAGGACCACCAGGCCGCCCGCCGCGGCGCCGATGATCCGCCGGTCCCTGGAGGCCCCGGGCGGTCCGATGATCGCGCCCACCAGCATGGTCACGGCGAGCACCAGGAACGGGACGAAGCAGACCGCGTAGAAGAGGAAGATCGTCCGCTCCTGGTAGGCGAACCACGGCAGGTAGCCGGCGGCCAGGCCGCAGAGCACCGCGCCGGCCCGCCAGTCGCGCCGGGCCGCCCACCGCCACAGGCAGTAGACCAGGGCGATCACGCCGGTCCACCAGAGCAGCGGGGTGCCGATGCCCAGCACCTCGCGGGCGCACTCGTTCACCTCGCAGCCGGCCGCCCCCAGCTTCGGGGACTCGTAGAAGAAGGAGACCGGCCGGCCCAGCACCAGCCAGCTCCACGGGTTCGACTCGTAGGTGTGCGGGTCGCTCAGGTGGGTGTGGAAGTCGTAGACCGTCGAGTGGTAGTGCCAGAGCGAGCGCAGGCCCTCCGGGATCCACGGGTAGTCGGTGGAGCGGCCGACCGCCCAGTCACGGCCGTAGCCGCCCTGGTTGGGCACGGTGCTGCTGGCGAACCAGCCCCACCAGGAGGTGATGTAGACGACCACCGAGGTCACCACGATCGAGACGAAGGCGGGCCCCGCGTCCCGGGCCAGCGTCCACAGGTACGGGCGCTCGGCGCCGGCCAGTCGGCGCGATCCGACGTCCCACAGCACCGTCAGCAGGCCGAAGGCGGCCGCCACGTACAGGCCGCTCCACTTGGTCGCGCAGGTCAGGCCGATGCAGACGCCGGCCGCGATCCGGTACGGGCGCCAGCCCAGGTTCATCCGGCGGGCGAACTCCGGGTCCGGGAGGCCGCCGCGGGCTTCGAGGCGGGCGGCGATCCCGGCCCGGGTGCGGTCGCGGTCCAGCAGCAGGCAGCCGAAGGCGGCGAGGATCCAGAACATCACCACCAGGTCCAGCAGCGCGGAGCGGCTCATGACGAAGTGCAGGCCGTCCACCGCGAGCAGCAGGCCCGCCACGCAGCCCAGCAGGGTGGAGCGGAACAGCCGGCGGGCGATCCGGGCCACCATCAGCACCGAGAGGGTGCCGAGCAGGGCCACCGCGAACCGCCAGCCGAAGGGATTCATCCCGAACAGCTGGATGCCGGCGCCGATGATCCACTTGCCGACCGGAGGGTGGACCACGTAGGAGGGGTCCGGCCGGTACGGGGCCGGTTCGCCCGCCATGATCTTCTCGTTGGCGCCGTCCGGCCAGCTGATCTCGTAGCCGCCGTGCCAGAGCGCGTAGGCGTCCTTGGCGTAGTACGTCTCGTCGAAGACGACCGCGTTCGGCGTGCCGAGGTCGCTGAACCGCAGCGCGCCGGCGAACAGCGCCACCGCGAGCGGGCCGAGCCAGCCGGCCCAGCGGACCAGCCAGGACCAGAGCGGCTCCGGCAGGGACAGGCCCACGCGGAGCAGCAGGGGGGAGGGCGGCACCCGCTTCGGGGTGACGCCCGGGCCGTCCGGCATCGGCGGGACCAGGCGCTCGGCCAGGGTCGCGGCGGGCGGCGGCGCGTAGCCGAAGCGGGCCAGGCCGCGCAGCCAGGCAGGGCGGGGCGGCGGGGGTATGGAGCCGCCGTCGCTCCCTCCTCCGCCGTCGCCGCCGTCGCCGCCGGGCCCGCCCGGCGGGTCGTCGGGACCCGCGGTGCCGTCCGGGTCGCGGGGGCCGGGCAGGGCGGGTGACGGCTGGTCCGTCAGGACCGGCACGCCGACGTCACCCCGCGCGGTGTGGTCTGTACCAGTGGGCGTCTGCGCCGCCGTGTCGCCGTTCATCAGCCACATCGTAGGGGCGCATCGTGAGCCTGCCGAGGCTCCCTTCGAAGCTGCCCGAATCGTCACCAAAAGCGCCCGGCGGCCGGTTGCTGGAAGGATGGGGTCCGTGACAGGAGTACTCGTACTGGCAGGCACCCCCATCGGCGACGTCGCGGACGCCCCGCCCCGGCTGGTCGCCGAGCTGGCCACCGCGGACGTGATCGCGGCGGAGGACACCCGGCGGCTGCGCCGGCTCACCCAGGCGCTCGGGGTGACCCCGGCCGGGCGGGTGGTCTCCTACTTCGAGGGCAACGAGGTCGGGCGCACCCCCGAACTCGTCGAGGCGCTGCTCGGCGGGGCCCGGGTGCTGCTGGTGACCGACGCCGGGATGCCGTCCGTCTCCGACCCCGGCTACCGGCTGGTGGCCGCCGCCGTCGAGGCCGGCGTCAAGGTGACCGCGGTGCCCGGGCCGTCCGCGGTGCTCACCGCGCTGGCGCTGTCCGGGCTGCCGGTCGACCGGTTCACCTTCGAGGGCTTCCTGCCGCGCAAGAGCGGCGACCGGTCCCGGCAGCTGGCGTCGGTCGCCGCCGAGCCGCGCACCATGGTGTTCTTCGAGGCCCCGCACCGGATCGCCGAGGCACTCGCCGCGATGGCGCAGGCGTTCGGCCCCGAGCGGCCCGCGGCCGTCTGCCGCGAGCTGACCAAGACCTACGAGGAGGTCCGGCGCGGGCCGATCGGCGAGCTGGCGGCCTGGGCGGCCGAGGGCGTCAAGGGTGAGATCACGGTGGTCGTGGCGGGTGCGCCGCCGGCCGCGCCGCAGGAGCTGACCCCGGCCGAGCTGGCCCGGCTGGTGGCCGTCCGGGAGGAGGCCGGCGAGCGCCGCAAGGAGGCGATCGCGGCGGTCGCGTCCGAACTGTCGGTGCCCAAGCGGGAGGTGTTCGACGCGGTCGTGGCGGCCAAGAACGCCGCAGCGGGAGGCGTCGGACGGGCGGCCGGCGAACCGTCCTGAGGTGGCCGCGACAAGCTGCTGAGCTGCGGGTACGCACCGTTCGTCGACGATGTGCCGCAGCGCTCGCGGGCGCGTACCGTGGAGAGAAGGCCCCGGGTAAACACCCGTCGAGCTGAAGCTTCGGTCGAGGTTTCCGGAGAGGACCCACCCTTTCGTATAGGGATTCCCAACCCGCCTCCAAGTCTTCACAAGACGGGCATCGCCCGGGGTGTTCCGGGCATTTCCTGGGATGGAAAGACCCAGCCGGGCGAGCGCCCGGCGGGCGCTGGGAGACGGCTATGAGCGAGACGATCGGTAGCCCCCGCGGCGGCAACGCCCTGAGCGACCCCGGCCCGAGCGGCACCGGCCGGGCAGGCCGGACGCACACTCCCGTCGAGACCGTCCGGGAGGCCTACTCCTTCGCGTGCCTGAGCTGCGGGTACGGCTGGGAGCAGGCGTACGACATCGAGCACCGCACGGCCCGGGACGGGCATGTGGTCGTCGAGTACCACGCCAACGGAGTCCGGGTGCCGTCGCCGCTGCTGAAGCCGACCTGCCCGGGCTGCGGCGGCCACACCGTGCGGATCATGCGCGAGGGCCGGGTGGGAGCTGCCGACCAGTCCTGGCAGCACGCCCCCGGGTACGCGGGGCACGCCGAGCCGCCCGCCGCGGCCGGGATGTCCGGTTCGGCGCGGACGGCGGCCACGCCGGTGCGGACCGCCCCGGCCGGCGGCCGCTGGGCCCGGTTCTGGGCGCGGATGCGGGGCTGAGGGGCGGCCGGGCCGGAGCGACGGCGGCCCGCCGGTCCGGGCGGCCCCCGGACCGGCGGGCCTCGCGGTCGGGGGGCGGGCACCGGCCCGACTAAGCTTGCGGACCATGGCCGCCACTGCAGAGCACAGCACCACCGGGGGCACCACTCCCGCGTACTACGTCACCACCCCGATCTACTACGTCAACGACCGCCCCCACCTCGGCCACGCGTACACCACCGTGGCGGGCGACGTGCTGACCCGCTGGCACCGCCAGCGCGGCGAGAAGGTCTGGTACCTGACCGGCACCGACGAGCACGGTCAGAAGATCCTGCGCACCGCCGAGGCCAACGGCGTCACCCCGCAGGAGTGGTGCGACAAGCTGGTCGAGGAGGCCTGGAAGCCGCTCTGGCAGCACCTGGAGATCGCCAACGACGACTTCGTCCGCACCACCCAGGAGCGGCACACCGCCCGGGTGCAGGAGTTCGTCCAGGACCTGTACGACAAGGGCGAGATCTACAAGGGCGGCTACTCCGGCCCGTACTGCGTCGGCTGCGAGGAGTACAAGCTCCCCGCCGAACTGCTCGACGGCGCCACCGAGGGCGAGAAGCTCTGCCCGATCCACAAGAAGCCGGTCGAGTGGCTGGAGGAGGAGAACTACTTCTTCCGCCTCTCCGCGTACGGCCCGAAGCTGCTGGAGTTCTACGCCGAGAACCCCGGCTTCATCGCCCCCGAGACGGCCCGCAACGAGGTGCTGCGCTTCGTCGAGCAGGGGCTGCAGGACCTCTCCATCTCCCGCTCCACCTTCAACTGGGGCGTCCCGCTGCCCTGGGACGAGAAGCACGTCCTGTACGTGTGGGTGGACGCGCTGCAGAACTACATCACCGCGGCCGGCTACGGCGCCGACCCCGAGCGGTTCGCCGAGCTGTGGCCGGCGTCGGTGCACCTCGTCGGCAAGGACATCCTGCGCTTCCACGCGGTGATCTGGCCCGCGATGCTGATGGCCGCGGGCCTGCCGCTGCCGAAGCGGGTCGTCGCCAACGGCTGGCTGATGGTCGGCGGCGAGAAGATGTCCAAGTCCAACCTGACCGGCATCGCCCCCACCGACCTCACCTCGCACTTCGGCGTGGACGCCTACCGCTACTACTTCCTGCGGGCGATCCCGTTCGGCACCGACGGCTCGTTCTCCTGGGAGGACTTCACCGCCCGGTACACCTCCGAGCTGGCCAACGACTTCGGCAACCTCGCCTCCCGGGTGGCGGCCATGGTCGGCAAGTACTTCGACGGCGCGCTGCCGGCCGAGGCGGCGCCGGGCGAGGCCGAGCGGGCCGTCGCGGAGGGCCTCGCGGCGGCGGTGGCGACGGCCGACCGGAAGATCGGCGAGGAACTGGACTTCGCGGGCGGGCTCGCGGCGGTCTTCGACTTCGTCAAGCAGGTCAACGGCTACCTCACCGAGCAGGAGCCGTGGAAGGTCGCCAAGGACGACTCGGCCGAGGGCCGGGACCGGCTGGCCACCATCCTCTACACCGCGGCCGAGTCGCTGCGGGCAACCGCCGTGCTGCTCAACCCGGTGATGCCGAGTACCGCCGAGAAGCTCTGGGCCTCGCTGGGCGCCGAGGAGGGCCTCGGCGCGCTCGCCGCGCAGACCGTGGCCGAGGCGGCGCGGTGGGGCCGGCTGCCCGTCGGTGCCACCGTCACCAAGGGCGAGATCCTGTTCCCCCGCCTTGAGGAGAAGCCGGCCTCCTGAGGCCGACGGAGTCCGGCCCTCCGGGGCCGGAGAAGGACGACTGATGCCGAAGAAGGACGACGACCGGTCCACCCCGCCGCCGCTGCCCGCCCCGCTGGCGGTGGCGGTCGCCGACTCGCACACCCATCTGGACATGCAGTCCGGCACCCCCGAGGAGGGCCTCGCCAAGGCCGCCTCGGTCGGCGTGGCCACCGTCGTCCAGGTCGGCTGCGACGTGCCCGGCTCGCGCTGGGCCGCCGACCTGGCGGCCCGGTTCGAGCAGGTGCACGCCGCCGTCGCCCTGCACCCCAACGAGGCGCCGCGGATCTTCCTCGGCGACCCCGACGGCTGGTCCGGGCAGCGGCGCGAGCCCGGCGGGCAGGGCGCGCTGGACGCGGCGCTGGCCGAGATCGACGACCTCGCGGCGCTGCCGCAGGTCGTCGCGGTCGGCGAGACCGGCCTCGACTACTTCCGCACCGGGCCGGAGGGCGTGGAGATCCAGAAGGAGTCGTTCCGCCGCCACATCGCGATGGCCAAGCGGCACGGCAAGGCCCTGGTGATCCACGACCGGGACGCCCACGAGGACGTCGTCGCCGTCCTGCTGGAGGAGGGCGCCCCGGAGCGGACCGTCTTCCACTGCTACTCCGGCGACGCCGAGATGGCCAAGGTCTGCGCCGAGCACGGCTGGTACCTCTCCTTCGCCGGCCCGGTCACCTTCAAGGCCAACCAGCCGCTGCGCGACGCCCTGGCCGCCACCCCCCTCGACCGGATCCTGGTCGAGACCGACGCCCCCTTCCTCACCCCCCACCCCTACCGCGGCCGCCCCAACGCCCCGTACCTCATCCCGGTCACCGTCCGCTCGATGGCGGACACCCTGGGCCTGTCGGAGGACGAGCTCGCCGGGGCGATCGCGGAGAACACGGCCCGGGCCTTCGGGTACTGATCCGGTCGAACGAACGTCGGGTTCCGGAGGAACGGTTCGGCACTCGTGACGGCTGCCTAGGCTGGCTAGCATGAGTGCAGTGAGGGAGGTGGCGATGACCGCCGAGCCGATCGACTGGATGAACCCGCCGTCCCAGGGCTGGACGTACGAGCAGGTCAGGGAAATCGACCTGCCGTTCGATTGGGATCTGGTGGACGGAGCCGTCGTGGTCCGAGGGATGACCAGGTGGTGGCATGATCAGGTGCGGGATCAGCTACTGATCGCGTTGTCCGGTGCGCGCACCGCACCTCATGTCGTCAATGTCGAGCGCTGTGTGCTGCTCGACGACTACAACACCGCCAAACCCGATGTTGTGGTCGCCGACAAGTCCGGCCTCGACTTCTTCGAGCTGGAGTGCATCCCGCCCGCGTCGGTGGTCCTGGCGGTCGAGGTGGTTTCACCTGGTTCCCAGGTTGCGGACCGGTTCCGCAAGCCCGGGCAGTACGCCGACAAGGGCATCCCGTACTACTGGCGGGTCGAGCGCAGCCTCGACGACCTCCCGATCGTCCACGAGTTCCACCGGGACGAGGAGAAAGGCGTCTACCTTCCCGTCGCCCAGCACGAGGGCATGCTGCGCACCACCGTCCCCTACCCCGTCGAGATCGACCTCGCGGCGGTCGTCGAGCTGTGAGGGGGCCGCGCGCCCGTATCCTTGGCGGGTGAGCACCACCGATCCCACCCCTGACAGCAATCTGCTCGGCGCCGCGGACATCCGGGCGCTGGCGGACGCGTTCGGCGTGAAGCCGACCAAGCAGCGCGGGCAGAACTTCGTCATCGACGGCAACACCGTGCGGCGGATCGTCCGGGCCGCGGAGGTGACCGGGGAGGACGCGGTGGTCGAGGTCGGGCCCGGGCTCGGGTCGCTGACGCTCGCGCTGCTGGAGACCGCCCGGCACGTCACCGCCGTGGAGATCGACCCGGTGCTGGCGCGGCACCTGCCGGACACCGTCGCCGCCCGGATGCCCGGCAGGGCCGACGCGTTCGACCTGGTGTTCAGCGACGCCATGCTGGTCACCGAGCTGCCCGGCCCCGCGCCGACCGCGCTGGTCGCCAACCTGCCGTACAACGTGGCCGTGCCGGTGCTGCTGCACATGCTCGCCACCTTCCCCAGCATCGAGCGCACCCTGGTCATGGTGCAGAGCGAGGTCGCCGACCGGCTCGCCGCCAAGCCCGGCAACAAGGTGTACGGCGTCCCCTCGGTCAAGGCCAACTGGTACGCCGACGTGAAGCGGGCCGGGGCCATCGGCCGCAACGTCTTCTGGCCCGCCCCCAACGTCGACTCCGGACTGGTCTCGCTGATCCGCCGCGAGCCGCCGCAGACCACCGCGAGCCGCGAGGAGGTGTTCGCGGTCGTCGACGCCGCGTTCGCCCAGCGCCGCAAGACCCTGCGGGCCGCGCTGGCCGGCTGGGCCGGCTCCGCGGCCGGCGCCGAGCAGGCGCTCGCCGCCGCCGGGATCGACCACAGGCTGCGCGGTGAGATGCTCACCGTCGAGCAGTTCGCCGCCATCGCCGAGCACAAGCCGGAGTAAGGGTCTTCCAGTGAGCGTCACGGTCCGCGTACCCGCCAAGGTCAACGTCCAGCTCGGGGTCGGCGGACTGCGCGCCGACGGCTTCCACGACCTCGCCAACGTCTTCTTCGCGGTCGCCCTCGGCGACGAGGTGACGGCGACGGCGGGCGAGCCCGGCACGGGCGTCACCCTCGGCTGCACCGGGCCGGACGCCGACGCCGTCCCGCTGGACGACAGCAACCTCGCCGCCCGCGCCGCCCGGCTGCTGGCCGCCCGGCACGGCCTGGCCGCGCCCGACGTCCGGCTGGACATCGCCAAGGCCATCCCGGTGGCCGGCGGCATGGCAGGCGGCAGCGCCGACGGCGCGGCGGCACTGGTCGCCTGCGACGCGCTGTGGGGGCTGAACACCCCCACCGAGGTGCTGCTGGAACTGGCCGCCGAACTCGGCTCCGACGTGCCGTTCGCCCTGGTCGGCGGCGTCGCCCTGGGCCGCGGCCGGGGCGAGATCCTGGAGCCGCTGCCCGTCACCGGCAGCTACCACTGGGTCTTCGCGGTCGCCGACGGCGGCCTGTCCACCCCCGCCGTGTTCCGCGAGTGCGACCGGCTGCGCGAGGAGGACGGCACCGGCTCCAGCGACACCGAGGTGCCCACCCCCGACGCCGACCCCGCCCTGCTCGCCGCCCTCGCCGACGGCGACGCCGTCGCGCTGGCCGCCGCGCTCGCCAACGACCTCCAGCCGGCCGCCCTGTCGCTGCGCCCGGCCCTCGCCGACACCCTCCGGGCCGGCACCGAGGCCGGCGCGCTCGGGGCGCTGGTCTCCGGCTCCGGGCCGACCTGCGCCTTCCTGGCCAAGGACGCCGACGCCGCCGAGGCCCTCGCCGCCGCGCTGCGCGCCTCCGGCAGCTGCCGGGCCGCGCACGCCACCCACGGCCCGGTGCCCGGCGCCGCCGTGGTCGCGGAGGCGTGACGGCCGATCGATCGGGCGGGTACCGGGGGCGGGCCCACTAGGCTGGGAGGCTCCGGGCTCCGCCCGAGCCCGGACCGTCGAACCCAGGAGCGCAGCACACGTGGCCGTCAACCTCGCCACCATCGAGTCCGTCACGAAGGTCTACGGCACCCGGGCCCTTCTGGACGGGGTCAGCCTCGGCGTCAGCGAGGGCGACCGGATCGGCGTCGTCGGACGCAACGGTGACGGCAAGACCACCCTGATCCGGATGCTCGCCAAGCTGGAGGAGCCCGACGGCGGGCGGATCACCCACGCCGGCGGCGTGGAGATGGCCGTCCTCACCCAGCACGACTCGCTGGACCCGACCGCCACCATCCGGCACGAGGTCATCGCCGACCGGGCGGACCACGAGTGGCTCGGCGACGCCCGCATCCGCGACATCATCGAGGGCCTCTTCGGCGGCCTCGACCTGCCCGGCTTCCCCGACGGCCTGGACACCGTCATCGGCCCGCTCTCCGGCGGCGAGCGCCGCCGGATCGCCCTCGCCCGGCTGCTGCTCGGCTCGCCCGACCTGATCGTGCTCGACGAGCCCACCAACCACCTCGACGTCGAGGGCATCGCCTGGCTCGCCCGGCACCTCCAGAACCGCCGCTCCGCGCTCGTCTGCGTCACCCACGACCGCTGGTTCCTCGACCAGGTCTGCACCCGCATGTGGGACGTCCAGCACGGCTCGGTGCACGAGTACGAGGGCGGCTACTCCGACTACGTCTTCGCGCGTGCCGAGCGCTCCCGGATCGAGGCCACCGAGGAGCAGAAGCGCCAGAACCTCGCCCGCAAGGAACTCGCCTGGCTGCGCCGCGGCGCCCCCGCCCGCACCTCCAAGCCCCGCTACCGGATCGAGGCCGCCAACGCGCTGATCGCCGACGTCCCCGAGCCGCGCGACAAGAGCGAGCTGATGAAGTTCGCCAACGCGCGCCTCGGGCGCACCGTCTTCGACCTGGAGGGCGTGACGGTCAAGGCCGGCCCCAAGCTGCTGCTGGAGAACCTCACCTGGCAGCTCGGCCCCGGCGACCGGATCGGCCTGCTCGGCGTCAACGGCGCCGGCAAGACCTCGCTGCTGCGCGCGATGCGCGACGCCTACGCCTCCGAGGGCGACGTCCAGCCCGCGTCCGGCGTCGTCAAGGTCGGCAAGACGGTGCGCCTCGCGTACCTCTCCCAGGAGGTCGCCGAGCTGGACCCGGCCACCCGGGTGCTGCAGGCCGTCGAGCAGGTCCGCTCCCGGGTCGACCTCGGCAAGGGCCGGGAGATGAGCGCCGGGCAGCTCTGCGAGCAGTTCGGCTTCGGCAAGGACAAGCAGTGGACGCCGGTCGGCGACCTGTCCGGCGGCGAGCGGCGCCGGCTCCAGCTGCTGCGGCTGCTGATGGACGAGCCCAATGTGCTGTTCCTCGACGAGCCCACCAACGACCTCGACATCGAGACGCTCAACCAGCTGGAGGACCTGCTCGACGGCTGGCCCGGCTCGATGGTCGTCATCAGCCACGACCGCTTCTTCATCGAGCGGACCACCGACGTGACGTACGCGCTGCTCGGCGACCGGCGGATGCGGATGCTGCCGAACGGCGTCGACGAGTACCTGGAGCGGCGCGCCGCGATGGCCGCCGCCGCAGCCGCGGCCGCTTCCGCCGGTGCGGCCGCCGCCTCGGGCGCGGCGGCCCCGGCGGCCGGCGGGGAGGCCGGGGCGTCCGCGCTGTCCGGCGGGGACCTGCGGGCGGCCAAGAAGGAGATGCAGAAGCTGGAGCGGCAGATCACCAAGCTGGACGAGAAGGAGTCCAAGCTGCACGCCCAGCTCGCCGAGCACGCCGCCGACTTCTCCAAGGTCGCCGAGCTGGACGGTCAGCTGCGGGCGGTCCGGGAGGAGAAGGAGGAGCTGGAGATGAGCTGGCTGGAGCTGGCCGAGCAGGTCTGAGCCCCTCGCCGGGAGCCTCCGGTCAGGTGTGTCGGCCGGGAGTCCTCGATCGGGACCCTGCCCGGGAGCCGCCGTCGGCGAGGAGCGCGTCCAGCTCGTCCGCCGCACGGCCCAGCGCGCTGCGCGTCGGGTCGTGCGGGCGGGTCGGACGCGCCGCCGCCCGGGTGGGCGGACGGTGCGCGCGGGCCGCGGCCGTCAGCTCCTCCAGCGCCCGCCCGACCCGCTCCACCTCCACCGGGTCCGGCACCCGTCCGCCGTAGCGGCGCTGCGCCGCGAACGCCGCCACCGCGCCGCTCAGCCGCTCCAGGGCGGCGGTCGCCGGCAGCCACTCGGCGGCCAGCCGACCGGTCGGGGGCGGCTCGGCGAGCCCCTGCTCCACCTCCGCGCGGGCGTCGGCCAGCGCGCGGTAGGCGGTGCGGCGCAGCCAGACCTCGGCCTCGGGCCGCGGGTCGTCCGGCTGGGTGACCGAGCGGAGGTAGGCCTTGAGCGCCGTCGTCGCGGTCAGCAGGCGCGGCCCGATCCGGTGCCGCGGCCGTTCCGGCCACAGCAGGTGGCCGAACAGCAGCACGATCGCGCTGGCCAGGGCGGTGTCCAGCACCCGCGGCCAGAACTCGGCCGCCCCGTCCTGCCCGCCCAGTTGCAGCAGGACCAGCGCCATCGGCGTCATGACCACGGTGTTCAGCCCGTAGTGCGCGGCCGTCGCGTACGGCAGCAGCGCCACGCAGAGCGCGGCGATCGCCACCAGCGCCCACGGGCTGGCGGCCAGGGCCAGCACCGCCGCCGTCACCGCCACCCCCAGCACCGTCCCGACCGAACGGCTCACCGAGCGCAGGAACACCGAACCGAGGTCCGGCTTCAGCACGAAGGCGATCGTCATCGGCACCCAGTAGTCCTTGCTCAGCGGCAGGGCGGCGGTCACCGCCGCGCCGACCGCGATGCACAGCGCGAGCCGCGCCCCGTACCGGGCCGCGCCGGGCGACACCAGCCGTACCCGCAGCCGCCACGGGTCCGGCGGCGGGACCGGCGCCGTCCCTGGCGCCGCCTCCCGGCCCGCCACCGTCCCGGCGGCCGCGCGCAGTGCCTCGTCCAGGGCCCGCCGTGACGGTGTGTCCGGCGCCCAGCCGGGCACCGCGACCTCGCCGCCGCCGCGCTCCACCGCCCGGGCCAGCAGGCCGGGGACGGCGGCGACCTCGGGCGGCACCGGCCGTCGGGCCCAGAGCAGGCCGGTGGCGGCCTCGGTCGCGGCCAGCGCGGCCCGGTACATCTCGTGGGCGCGGTGGGAGCGGCGGTGGCGTGGGGGTGGGAGCACGTCCTGAAGGCGGTTCAGACGGTCGGTCAGCACCTGGCGGGCGGCCGCGCCGCGCGACGTCCCGAGATCGGCGAGCATCGCGCCGAGCGCGTCGTAGGCGGCGGCGAGTGCCCGGACGACCGGGTCGGCACCGGGCGCCCGGCGGCCGCGCGGCGGCAGGCCGGGGAGCGGAAGGCGGAGTAGTGGCAGGCGGAGGAGAGGCAGGCCGAGGAGCAGCACCAGCGCGGCGCCCGTCGGCAGCAGCGGCGCCGCCGCCCACCACGGGTCCGGCAGCGGCATGCCGCTGCCGAGCGCGGCGGACACCAGCAGCAGCAGTCCCGCCGCCGATCCGCGCGGCCCCGTCGCGCTCAACGCCCCGGAGACGAACGCCGTCAGGGTGAGCGCCGCACCCAGCGCGAGCGGACCGGCCTGCGCCTGCTGGAGCGCGGTGCCCACCAGCATCCCCGCCGCCGACGCGGACACGGCGGTGGCGATCCGCCGGGCCCGCAGCCGCACCGGCTCGTCCCGGTCGTTCATGGTGGCGTGCATCGCCCCGAGCCCCGCGAACACCCCCAGGTCCACCCGGTGCGCCAGCACCCCGGCGCCCAGCGCCACCGCCATGCCGAGCGCCGCCCGCACCATCGCCGCGACCGGCGGCACCGGCCTCGCCGGACGTACGGCCCGCGCCCACCACGGGGCGTCTGCGACGGGGTTGCGGCTCACGGGGGACCATCCGATCCGCGGCGGGGCCGCCGACCCGTCGGCGCGGTAGCGGACCGTGCGGGCGAGGGGCGGCCAGGGTCGCTGCTGTGCGACGCTGCGCGGCAGATGAGGTCGTGTCCGGCACGACCGGACCCGGCCAGTCTAACGGCCACCGCCGGGCCCCACGTGTCAAGTTCGTACCGATCGCGTACGGGCGGGCCATGGGCTCTGCCGGTCCGACGGCGGCGATGGCTACGATGAACGAGGCGCCGCCCGTCCCAAAGGGCGGACGGTTTCGCCGGGCGGGACGGTGCGGGGCCCACACCCCGGATCCGTCCGGACCGGACGAGCAGGCTGTAGGACCGAGTAGTTGACGGTGTGTCGCGGTGCGGCGACCTGCGGGTCGCGCCGCGTACGGGGGAGAGGTGGATTGCTGTGCCAGGCGAGGCTGGACCGGGTGGCGCGGGCTGGGCGGACGGACCCAACGGCGAGGTGAAGCCGTGGACGCTCGACAACAGTTGGATCGGCCGCGTGGTCGGCCAGGTCCAGGTCGACGTCAGCGCCACCGCGCTGGTGGCGGCGTTCGGATCCAATGACGTCAAGATCGAGCTCGACACGCTGACCGCGTTCAAGAAGAAGGTCGACGCGCTCCTGGCCTCGCTGGAGGGCTCGGAGGCGGCTCAGCACAAGATCAAGGAACAGAAGCTGACCGCGGGAAACCTCGGCACCGGCTTCCACGAGTCCACGGACCTGATGGCCGCGTACGACCGGACCCACGCGGCGATAGCGCAGCTCTCGAAGGCGTTCGCGGAGCAGATCGACAAGATGAGCCAGGCGGTCGCGCAGACGGCGGGCAGCTACGGCAGCAACGAGGAGCACCAGACGACGGCGGTCAACGCGGTCGCGAAGAACGCGGACGTCTACACCCCGGCCGCCGGGCCCAACGGGCCGGCGCCCAAGCAGGGTGGCGGCGGGGGATTCGCGTGACGGTCCGGGGAACGGGTTTCGGCGATACGGGGAGTAACTGATGGCAGGTGGGACCAACTTCGAGGGGATCCAGCACGTCCAGCTCAAGTCGATGGTGTCCGGCAGCGACCCGTCCAAGGTGACCAGCCGCGGCAACCAGCTCAAGGACGCCGGACGCGTACTGGACGACCTCAGCCGGGCACTGGCCGCCCATGTCGGGCAGATCCAGTGGGAGGGACCGGCCGCCGAGAACTTCAAGACGTGGGCCGGCAACCTGAACAAGTCGGCCGCCATGATCAGTGAGTACTCCAAGGGTGCCGGCGACGCGATGGTCCAGGCCGGCGAGGCCCTGAGCGGCGCCAAGACCGGTGTGCCGGAAGTGCCCGCCAAGGACGTCGACATGGTGAAGCGGCACGCCGCGCAGCCGTGCCTGCGGCCCTCGCCGTTGAGCATCACAGGGTTCGGCAATCCGACGGCGATGACCGACGCGATCATGAAGAAGGAGGACCCGACCTGGGTCTCCTCCGCTGAGGCCTCGGCGGCGCAGAAGCGGGTGGACACCGCGCACCAGGAAGCCATCCACCAGATGGAGAAGCTGGGGCAGGCGTACGAGGCGGCGACCGCCAAGCTGAACGGGCTCAAGTTGCCCGAGTTGCCAGGTGCGGGCGGGGACAAGGACGGCGTCGGCGGCAGTGAAGACGTCTGGGTCGGGGGTGGCGGCCAGACCGGATCCGGCGGCTCTGGACGGACTCCGAGCGTTGGTACCGGACGCAGCGGTGGAGGTTACAGCCCGACTGCCGGCGGCGAATACGGAAGTGGCGGTGGTTCCGTGACGCCGCGTTCGCCGGTGTCGATGCCGGATTCCCCCAAAGCTCCGGGCCACGGTACGCCGAACCTGCCCCATGGTGGCTGGGTGCCGCTGCCGAGCGACCCGAACACGCCCGGGGCAGTGGTTCCGCCGGCCACCTTCCCCGGAGACCGTCCCAGCACCGGGCTGGACAGCCTGCCGACGGTACCGACGCTGCCCGGGCAGACCGGTCCCGTCGGGCCGGCCGGTGGTGGCCCCGTGTCGCCGTACCCCCAGGGCGGCGCTCCCGGGCACCCGGGACTGCCGGGCGGCGGGCCGGGACAGTTCCCCGGCGGCGGGCCGATCCCGATGGGCGGCACCGGGCCGTTCACCAGCGGGACCACGCCGCTGAAGGGCGGCGGCGGTTCCGTTCCCGTGAACCGGACCGGCCCCTTCGGCGGCGGGAACCTGCCGGCGAAGGGCGGTGCTCCGGTACCGACCAACGGCGGGACCGTCTTCGGGGCGCGCGAGGCGGCCCAGGGGCGGGCGGCCGGTGGGCCGGGTGGCGGCGGTGGCTTCGGCGGTCCGGGCGGCGGGATGCACCCGGGCGGCGGAGGCCACGGTGGCGGTGCGGTCGGCGGTTCGCGCGGACGGGGCTACAGCTCGACCGGTGGCGGTGTGGTCGGTGGTGTGGTCGGCGGTGCGAAGAGCCCGACATCCGGTGGGGAGTTCACCCCGGGTGGCAGCGGCCTGCGCAACCGGGCGGCCGCGGCCGGGGCGGCGGCCGCCGAAGGCGCGGCGCGACCGGGCCAGAACGGCATGATGGGCCCGGGCATGATGGGCGGCGCGGGGGAGCGGCGCGAGCGTGACCGTCGCCAGCGGGCCGACTACCTGCACGAGGACGAGGAGACCTGGACCAGCGGTACTCCGAAGAGCAATCCGAGCGTGATTGAGTAGTGCGGAACGACTGCCCGGCCGCTGGGCCCACACCCGGTGGCCGGGCATTCCTGCGCGAGGCGGAGCCTCTGCCCGACGGGGAAGTGACGAGGGAGCAGTAATGCGGCGGACGAACGTACGGGTGCGCGGGCGGGGGTTCGCCGCGATGTTGCTGGCTGCGGGGGTGGTTGCCGTATCGGGGGCAACCCCGGCCGCAGCGGAGTCGATCCGCGAGAACCAGTGGCACCTCGATGCGATGAAGGCGCCGGAGATCTGGAAGATCAGCAAGGGCCAGGGCGTCACTGTGGCGGTGATCGACAGCGGCTTCAAGTTCGATCACCCAGACCTCGCAGGGCAGTTGCTGCCGGGCAAGGACTTCAGCGGGCTCCCCGGTGGTGTCGGGTCGTTCACCGAGAGCCATGGGACTGAGATGGCGGCGCTGATTGCCGGTTCCGGCAAGGGGATGGGTGGAGGAGGCGCCTACGGGCTGGCTCCCGGCGCCAAGGTGCTTCCGATCAAGATTCGGAACAATGACAACGCCACGAATGTGACCAGCTCGGACTTCCTGAAGCAGATCGATCAGGGCATCATCTACGCCGCCGATCAGGGGGCGAAGGTCATCAGCATCTCGCAGGCGAGGTCAGCCGTTTCGGTGACGGCGGAGGACCTGGCCGAATTGAAGGCGGCCGTCGATCACGCGGCTGCCAAGGGCGCGTTGGTCGTGGCTGGGGTCGGGAACTCGGCGCAGAGCGGCAACCCGATCGAGTATCCGGCGGCGTCGCCCGGTGTCATCGGCGTCGGAGCCGTGGACCGGAACGGCACGGTCACAGCGGAATCGGAGCAGGGTCCGCAGGTGGATCTCGCCGCTCCGGGAATCGAGATGTACAACGCCTGCACGGGCGCGTCCGGCTACTGCAAGGGGCACGGTACGTCCTACTCCACGGCGATCGTCTCCGCCTCGGCTGCACTGTTGTGGTCCGTCCACCCTGATTGGAGCGCCAATCAGATCGCCCGGGTCCTGATCAACACCGCCGGGAAGCCGACGGACGGATCCAATCGGAACGACATCGTCGGATACGGCATCGTCCGGCCGCGGGTGGCTCTGACGGAGCCGGGGGATCCGGGGCCGGCGGATGTGTATCCGATCCAGGAGCAACCGGTCGGGCAGCCCGCGCCGACAGCTTCCTCCGCTCCTTCGGCGACTCCGTCCGCCTCCGCTTCGGCGCCCGCATCCGCTGCTCCGGTGCCGGCGCCCGGGGAGACGGGTACGCCGGTACCGCAACAGCAGCCGGTGGGTGAGAAGGATTCCGGCAGCGGGAGCGTCGTGCCCGTCGTGGTGGCCGTGGTCGTGGGGCTGGTCCTGGTTGCGGCGGTGGTCGTCGTGGTCGTGCGGCGGCGGGCCGCGAGGCCGCAGCAAGCGGCGGCGGGCGTGGTGCCGCCCCCGCCGTCGTACGGGCCGCCGAATCCGCCGAGCGACAACCCGTACGCCAGGTAGGGCCGCGCGCGGGGACGTGACGCGGAGCGGGCGGCGCTGGGGGGCGCGGGGCGAGGGGCGGGGCGCGGGTGTCACTCGGGTGGGCGCTGTTGGGGGTGGGGCGGGGTCGTCAGGGTTGGGGGTATGGGTGCGACGGGGCAGATGCGGCGGGCCGCTGCGGCGGCGTTGATCGGTACGGCGATCGAGTTCTACGACTTCTTCATCTACGGGACGGCGGCGGCGCTGGTCTTCGGGGAGGTGTTCTTTCCCGAACTGGGGACGGTGGGGGCGCTGTTGGCGGCGTTCTCGGTGTACGCGGTGGCGTTCCTGGCGCGGCCGTTGGGGGCGGTGCTGTTCGGGCACTTCGGTGACCGGCTGGGGCGGAAGACGACGTTGGTGGTGTCGCTGCTGCTGATGGGGTTGTCGACGGCGGCGGTGGGGGTGCTGCCGGGCTTCGAGGTGTGGGGGTGGTGGGCGCCGGCGGTGCTGGTGGTGCTGCGGGTGTGCCAGGGAGTGGGGCTGGGCGGGGAGTGGGGCGGGGCGGCGCTGCTGGTGGCGGAGAACGCGCCGGCGGGGCGGCGCGGGCACTACGGGGCGTATCTGCAGTTGGGGCCGACGACCGGGTTCGTGCTGGCCAACGGGGTGTTCCTGGCGCTTCAACTCGGGCTGGACGAGGGGGCGTTCCGGTCCTGGGGCTGGCGGGTGCCGTTCCTGGCGTCGTTGGCGCTGGTGGCGGTCGGGCTGTTCGTTCGGCTGCGGCTGGAGGAGACGCCGCTGTTCCGGGGCGAGGCGCGGAGCGGGGCCGAGCGGGCGCCGGTGGTGGAGGTGCTGCGCGGGCACTGGCGGACGGTGCTGGTGGGGTGCGGGGCGATCACCGTGGGGTACGCGCTGTTCTACCTGACCACCACGTACGCGCTGGCGTACGCGACGACGGGGCTCGGGGTGCCGAGCACGGTGGTGCTGTCGATGCTGCTGGCCGGTGCGGCGGGCAAGGCGGTGACGGTGTGGCTGAGCGCGCGGCGCAGCGACGGGTGGGGGCGGCGCCGGACGCTGCAGGGGGCGACGGTGCTGGCGGCGGTGTGGGGACTGGTGCTGTTCCCGCTGCTGGAGACGGAGCGGCGCGGGCTGATGTTCGTGGCGCTGGCGGGGGCGATGGTGGTGCTGGGGTGCCTGCTGGGGCCGCTGGCGGCGTTCCTGCCGGAGCTGTTCCCGACCCGGGTGCGGTACACGGGGGCGGCGCTGACGTACAACCTGGGCGGGGTGGTGGGCGGGGCGACGACGCCGCTGATCGCGACCAGGCTGACCGAGGCGTACGGGACGGCGGAGCCGGTCGGCTGGTACCTGGCGGCGTGGGGTGCGGTGGCGCTGATCTGCCTGCGGATGCTGCCGGAGACCAGCGGAACGGACCTCGCGGTGGCCGGTGTGCCGCGCAGCCGCAAGGCCGGGACCGATTTCCCAATCGGCCCCCCGGCCGTGTAATGTCTTCCTTGTTCGAGCGGGCGGCGGAGCGGAAAGCGAAGCCGGAAGCGAGAACAGGGAACAGGCCCCTATAGCTCAGTCGGTAGAGCGTCTCCATGGTAAGGAGAAGGTCTGCGGTTCGATTCCGCATGGGGGCTCGGTCAGGACCTCCGCCTTCGGGCGGGGGTCCTTTTCGTTGTGCCCACGTGCCCGAGCGCCCGCGGGCCGCATGCTCGGGCGCCCGCGTGGCCGGGTGGTGAGACGGTCCGCTGAGACGCTCTGGCAGGTCGGGTACGGAATGCGCTCTGATGGTGCGTCATCGGCCGCGTTCCCCAGCCGGGCGGGGCTGTGGGCGGACGCCGACCTGGAGGGTCTCATGGGTGTGCGCCTCGTCGTGGTGGACGACCACCGGCTGCTGGCGGAGGCGCTGGCCACCGCGCTCCAACTGCGCGGTCACCGGGTGCTCGCGGTGGGCTCGCCGGCCTCGGCGGCGGCCGATCTGGTGGCGGGCCGGCGGCCGGAGGTGTGCCTGCTGGGAGTGGCCGCGCCGGGGGAGCCGGGGGCGTTCGACGGGCTGCGGCGGATCCGCCGGGAGCGGCCCGAGGTGGCCGTGATCGTGCTCGGTCCGGTCGGCGAACTGCGGGGCGTGGCGGGGGCGTTCGCGTCGGGTGCGGCCGGGTACGTGCCGAGCGACGAGCGGATCGAGGTGGTCGAGCGGGCGATCGCACGGGCCCGGGCCGGCGAGGCGGCGGTCGCGGTGGAGGTGCTGCGGGGCGCGTTCGACCAGTTGCTGAGACCGGCGGCCGAGCCGGACGACGAGGCGGTGCGGCTGCTGCGGCTGCTGACCCGGCGGGAGGTCCAGGTGCTGGCCCGGATCGCGGACGGCGAGGACACCGCGGCGATCGCGGCGGGGATGCGGATCGCGGCGAGCACGGCCCGTACGCACGTCCAGCGGGTGCTGATGAAGCTCGGCGCGCGAACCCGGCTGGAGGCGGCGGCGGTCGCGGCGCGCACCGGTCTGCTGGAGCGGATGGCGCGCGGCTGACGGGAAGCCGTCGGGCGGGTGGACGCGGGTCGTGCGCCCGGGCGGAAGCGGGGCGAACCCGGGCGGAAGGGGCGGGCGGAGCGGCGTCCCGGATGGTCCTGAGCACCCCCGGCGGCCAGGGAGAATGGGCCGAAGTCGTACGAACGTCCCCGATGGCCCGCCGACGGCGGTCCATCGCCCGCTGGAGGTCGCATCATGAGTAAGTACCTGGTCACGGGTGGCGCCGGCTATGTCGGCAGTGTGGTCGCCGCCCACCTGCTGGAGGCGGGGCACCAGGTGACCGTCCTGGACGACCTCTCGACCGGCTTCCGCGAGGGCGTGCCGGCCGGTGCCGAGTTCGTCGAGGGCCGGATCCAGGAGGCCGGCAAGGTCCTGGACGCCTCCTTCGACGGGGTGCTGCACTTCGCCGCCTCCTCGCAGGTCGGCGAGTCCGTCGCGGACCCGGAGAAGTACTGGCGCAACAACGTCGCCGGCTCGCTGGAGCTGATCAGCGCGATGCGCGCGGCGGGCGTGCGCAAGCTGGTGTTCTCGTCGACCGCCGCCACCTACGGCGAGCCGGAGTCCGTGCCGATCGCCGAGACGGCCCGCACCGCGCCGACCAACACCTACGGCGCCACCAAGCTCGCCGTGGACCACCTGATCACCAGCGAGGCCGTCGCCCACGGCCTGGCCGCCGTCTCGCTGCGCTACTTCAACGTGGCGGGCGCGTACGGCGCCTACGGCGAGCGGCACGACCCCGAGTCGCACCTGATCCCGCTGGTGTTCCAGGCCGCCCTCGGCCAGCGCGAGCACATCGCGGTCTACGGCGACGACTACCCGACCCCGGACGGCACCTGCATCCGCGACTACATCCACGTCGCGGACCTGGCCGACGCGCACCTGCTGGCGCTGGACGCCGCCAAGCCGGGCGAGCACCTGATCTGCAACCTGGGCAACGGCAGCGGCTTCTCGGTCCGCGAGGTGATCGAGTCGGTCAAGCGCGTCACCGGCCGGGAGATCCCGGTGGTGGTCTCCGGCCGCCGCGCCGGCGACCCGGCCGTGCTGGTGGCGTCCGCCGAGCGCGCCCACCAGGAGCTGGGCTGGACCCCGCGCCGCCCGAACCTGGACGACATCGTCGCCGACGCCTGGAAGTTCACCCTGGAGAAGAACGGCCTGTAGGCCCGCCGGCTCCGCCGCTGCACCGGGCGCCGCCCCCCGTACGGTCGAGGGGGCGGCGCCCCGGCGTTTCCGCGGCCGGTCGGCGGCGGTTCGTCGAGGCACCAAGTCACGCCAATTTCGCACCTCCTGACGAAACTTCACCAAACCCCCACCGAGCCAGCGCCCACCCCGTACGCTGATTCCGGTACCGGTGGGGGCCGGCACCTCGGCGCTTCCGGATATCCGGGAGGCGGTCGGCGCAGGAGCGCCCGGACAACGACGGCGGGACGTGGGGCGCCGTCCCGGACGCGGGGCCGGAGCTGAGCAGGGGGGAAGTCACGATGGGGCGGATCCGCGTCCTGGTGGTCGACGACCACCGGATCTTCGCCGAGGCACTGGCCGCGGCGCTCGCCGCCGAGCCCGATGTCGAGGTCGGCGCGGCGGGCAGCGCGGCCGCCGCGGAGCGCGCCCTGGAGCGTGCCGCCACCGAGGGGCGGGCGTTCGACGTCGTCCTGGTGGACGCCGATCTCGGGGTGGCCGAGGGCGGGGCCGTGGCCGCGCGCAAGCCCCGCCAGCCGGGAGCCGACCCGCCCGACGCGCTGCGCCGCCGCCCCGGACCTGCCGTGCCCTCGCCCCGCCGCCCGCCGACGGTCCCGGCCGCCGGCCCGCCCACGACGCCGGGCCCGGCCGGCTCCCCCGGAGGGGCGGCCCGCTACCCGGCCGCCGCGCGACCGGTCGGCCCGTACCAGGAACCGCACCCCGCGACGGCGACCCCGTCCACCACCCAGGCGCCCCCGGCGGCCGGGCCGTCCGCCGCCCCGGTGCCCGACGGCATCACCCTGCTGGCCCGGGTCCGCCGTCACCACCCCGGTCTGCGGGCGATCGTCCTGGCCACCGCCGACGACCCGCAGCGGGCCGCCCGCGCCCTGCACGCCGGCGCCACCGGCTGGGTGGCCAAGGAGAGCTCGCTGGCCCGCCTGCTGGCGGTGATCCGGGGCGTGCTGCGGGACGAGACCCATCTGCCGCCCGCGCTGCTCACCGGGGTGATCCGCGAGCTCACCACGGCCCGCCGGGACCGCACCGAGAGCGAGCGCCTGGTCGACACGCTCACCCCGCGGGAGAAGCAGATCCTGCGCTGCATGGTCGCGGGCCTCGGCCGGCAGGCCGTCGCCGAGCGGCTCTACCTCTCCCCGCACACCGTCCGCACGCACATGCAGAACGTCCTCGGCAAACTCGGGGTGCACTCCACCCTGGCCGCCGTCGCGGTGGCCCGCCGGGCGGGCGTCAGCCCGTCCGAACTCGCCGCCCCCAACGTCCCGCCGTCCGTCGCCACGTCCACCTCTCCCGGCGCCGGCTGATCCGCCCGTCCGTCACACCCAGGTACCGGCCCGGGGCCGTCCCCGCCGCCGGCTCAGGTCCGTCAGGTCAGGGAACTCCGGAGGACAGATGTCGCCGCACAGCACTTCCGCACGCCCGCACGCGGCCCAGCAGGGCGCGAACGAGGGCGCGAACGAGGCCGTGAGCGCCCCGGGCGCCCGCCCGGACACGCTGTCCGGGAGCTCCGATCCGGCCTCCGGCAGCCCCGCCGCACCGCCGACGGGGCTGCGCACCCTGGTGGTCGGTGCCGGGGCGGCCGGCACCGCGCTGGTGCGCGACCTCGGCCGGGCCCCGGAGTTCGGCCTCGCCCCGATCGGCCTGCTCGACGACGACCCGGCCAAGGCGGGCCAGACGGTGGGCGCCGTTCCGGTGCTCGGCACGCTGGCCGAGCTGACCGCCCTGGCCGTCGAGCACCGCGCCCACGTCGTCGCGCTGGCCATCCCCGGGCTCGACCCGCGCCGGGTCCGGGAGCTGGCCACCGCCGCCGCAGCGGCCGGCGCCGCCGTCCGCTACCTGCCGTCCTTCCTCGCCGCGCTGCGCCGCGAGGTGGTCGGCTCCGACATGCGCAGCCTGGACGTCAACCGGCTGATCGGCCGGCACGAGGTGCACGTGGTCTCCGCCGACGTCCGGGACGTGATCGAGGGCCGGCGGGTGCTGGTGACCGGTGCCGGCGGCTCGATCGGCAGCGAACTCTGCCGCCAGGTGCACGCGTTCAATCCCAGCGCGCTCTACATGCTCGACCACGACGAGTCCAATCTGCACCGGTTGCAGCTGGAGATCTGGGGCGAGGCGCTGCTGACCGACGAGTCGCTGGTGATCGCCGACATCCGGGACCGGCCGCGGATCCAGCAGATCTTCCGCGACCTCAAGCCCGAGGTGGTCTTCCACGCCGCCGCCCACAAGCACCTGCCGCTGCTGGAGCGCCACCCCAGCGAAGCGGTGAAGTCCAATGTGCTGGGCACCGACCACCTGGTGGAGGCGGCGCTGGCCACCGGCGTCGAGCGGTTCGTGCTGATCTCCACCGACAAGGCGGCCGACCCGACCTCGGTGCTCGGCGCGAGCAAGCGGCTGGCCGAGCTGATAGTCCGGGCGAACGCCCGGGACGCCCGAGCCCTGGGCACCGGGGTGTTCTCCGCGGTGCGGTTCGGCAATGTGCTGGGCTCGCGCGGCTCGCTGCTGTCGGTGTTGGCCGAACAGCTGCGCAGCGGCGGCCCGGTAACGGTCACCCACCCCGATGTCACCCGGTTCTTCATGACCATCGAGGAGGCGGTCGGCCTGGTGCTGGAGTCCGGCCGGATGGCGCGCGGCGGCGAGGTGTTCGTGCTGGACATGGGCGAGCCGGTGCGGATCGTCGACCTGGTGCACAACTTCGCCGAGCAGGTGCAGCTGGCCAGGGACGAGGTGGAGATCCGCTACACCGGGCTGCGGGCGGGGGAGAAGCTCAACGAGGCGCTGTTCTCGGAGGGCGAGGAGCGGCTGCCGACCGAGCACGCCCGGATCTACGCCACCGTCGCGGACGCCGCGGCCGGGCCGGAGGACCTGGCCGGCGGGCTGACCGGGCTGTACCGGGCGGCGGCGGTGAACAGCGACGACGAGGTGCGCCGCCGGCTGGCCGAGCTGTTGCCGGGCTACCGGACGCCGGAGCCGGCCCCCGCCCCGGTGCCCGCGCTGAGCGCGCCCTACCCGGACGGGTTCTGAGGCGGGCCCTGCGGGAGGCCGCCGGGCCCTACGGGATGTTGTCGAAGGGCGCGACCAGCTGCCGCAGCAGCCCGGCGAGCTCGCCCTGCTGGGCGGAGGTCAGCTGGGCGAGCAGTTCGCGCTCGTGCGCGAGCAGCCCGGCGAGCGCCTGGTCAGCGCGGTCGCGTCCGTCGTCGGTGAGCCGGACGAGGACGCCGCGCCGGTCGTCCGGGTCGGGCAGCCGCTTGACCAGGCCCTTGCCGGTGAGCCGGTCGATCCGGTTGGTCATGGTGCCGGAGGTGACCAGGGTCTGGGTGAGCAGCTGGCCGGGGGAGAGCTGGTACGGGGAGCCGGCCCGCCGCAGCGCGGTCAGCACGTCGAACTCCCAGGGCTCCAGACCGTGCTCGGCGAAGGCGGTCCGGCGGGCGCGGTCGAGGTGCCGGGCGAGCCGGCTGACCCGGCTGAGCACTTCGAGCGGTTCCACGTCGAGGTCGGGGCGTTCCCTGCGCCACGCTGCGACCAGCCGATCGACCTCGTCCTCCATGGCGATCAGTGTATCGGGGGTTGTGTCGATGTGAAGTCTCTTGACATCGAGAAGTCCAGTCCCGAAGCTGGCATGGATATCTTGATATCGAGATACTTGCGAGGCCGATCATGACCGCCCCCGTCTGGGACCCCGAGCAGTACCTGCGCTTCGCCGACGAACGGACCCGGCCGCTGCACGACCTGCTCGCCAGGGTGCCCGCCCTCCCGCACGAACCCGCCCCGACCGTCCTCGACATCGGCTGCGGCCCCGGCAACTCCACCGCCGTCCTGCGCCAGCGCTGGCCCGCCGCCCGGATCACCGGGATCGACAACTCCGCCGAGATGCTCGCCGCCGCCCGCAGCGGGGGCGAGCCCACCGCCGACTACCTGCTCGCCGACGCCGCGGACTACGACCCGGCGGGGGCCGCACCGGACGCCGTCGTCTCCAACGCGACCCTGCAGTGGGTTCCCGGGCACATCGAGCTGCTGCCGCGCTGGGCGGAGGCGCTGGAGCCCGGCGGGGTGATCGCCTTCCAGGTGCCCGGCAACTTCGGCTCGCCCAGCCACACGGCGCTCGCCGAACTGCGCGAGAGCCCCCGCTGGCGGGCCGTCCTCGGCGCGGAGGCCACCCGGTCCGGCGTCCACGAGCCCGCCGCGTACCTGGACGCGCTGGCGGGCGCGGGCTGCGACGCCGACGTCTGGGAGACCACCTACAGCACCCTGCTCACCGGGCCGGACCCGGTGCTGGAGTGGGTCAAGGGCACCGCCCTGCGGCCGGTGCTCACCCGGCTCGGCGACGCGGCCGAACGGGCCGCCTTCCTCGCCGAGTACGGCGCGCTGCTGCGCGAGGCCTACCCGGCCGGGCCGCACGGCACCGTCTTCCCGTTCCGCCGGATCTTCGCCGTCGGCGTGAAGCGGGCCTGAAGCGCTCGGGCCCGGGCCGGCGCCCTCAGGCCTTGCGCTCGCCGACCAGCTTGGGGTGCCGCTCCATCCCCTCCAGGCCGTGCCAGGCCAGGTTCACCAGGTGGGCGGCCACCTCGGCCTTCTCCGGCTTGCGCACCTCCAGCCACCACTGGCCGGTCAGCGCGACCATCCCCACCAGCATCTGCGAGTACATCGGCGCCAGCCGGGCGTCGAAGCCGCGCGCCTTGAACTCCAGGCCCAGGATGTCCTCCACCTGGGTCGCGATGTCGCTGATCAGCGAGGCGAAGGTACCCGTCGACTGGGCCACCGGGGAGTCCCGGACCAGGATCCGGAAGCCGTCCGTCGAGGTGTCGATGTAGTCCATCAGCGCGAACGCCGCCTGCTCCAGCAGCTCGCGCGAGTGCCCGCCGGTCAGCGCCCCGGTCACCATGTCGAGCAGCAGCTGCATCTCGCGGTCGACCACCACCGCGTACAGCCCCTCCTTGCCGCCGAAGTGCTCGTACACCACCGGCTTGGACACCCCGGCCCGCTCGGCGATCTCCTCCACCGAGGTGCCGTCGTAGCCGCGCTCGGCGAACACCGTGCGGCCGATCTCCAGCAGCTGCTCCCGGCGCTGCTTGCCGGTCATCCGCACCCGGCCGCCGCGCCGGCGCGGCGTGGCCGCAGCGGCGTCCGGCCCGGCGGCGGCACGCGGACGGGCCTGCGCCGGACCGGGCGCGGCGTCCGTCCGCGTGCTTTGGTGGCCGCCTGTGCTGTCTGCGCTGCTCCCGTTCACCCCTACATCATGCTGCAGGTGCGCCCTCATGCGGCGCGGCGGGCGGCGATCCGCTGCGCGTCCGGCCAGCGGACGTCCCGGACCCAGCCCGCCAGCTCGAACCAGCGGATCAGCCGGGCCGAGGAGTCGAGCTGTCCGCGCAGGACGCCGTGCCGGGCCGAGGTGGGGTCGGCGTGGTGCAGGTTGTGCCAGGACTCGCCGCAGGAGAGCACGGCCAGCCACCAGACGTTGCCGGAGCGGTCCCGGGAGCGGAACGGCCGGCGGCCGACCGCGTGGCAGATCGAGTTGATCGACCAGGTGACGTGGTGCAGCAGCGCCACCCGGACCAGCGAGCCCCAGAAGAAGGCGGACAGCGCGCCCTGCCAGGAAAGCGTGACCAGCCCGCCGACCAGCGGCGGCAGCAGCATCGACAGGGTGGTCCAGAGCCAGAACAGCCGGGAGATCCGCCTTATGGCCGGGTCGCGGACGAGGTCCGGCGCGTACTTGAGCTGCGGGGTCTGCTCCTCGTCGAAGAGCCAGCCCATGTGGGCCCACCACAGGCCCTTGAGCAGTGCGGGGACGGTCTCGCCGTAGCGCCAGGGCGAGTGCGGGTCGCCGTCCTTGTCGCTGTACCGGTGGTGCTTGCGGTGGTCGGCCACCCAGCGCACCAGCGGGCCCTCGATCGCCAGCGAGCCGGCCACCGCGAGGGCGAGCCGCAGCGGGCGGTTGGCCTTGAAGGCGCCGTGGGTGAAGTAGCGGTGGTAGCCGACGGTGATGCCGTGGCAGGTGAGGAAGTACATGACGGTGGCGATCGCGACGTCGGTCCAGCCGAGGCCCCACCCCCAGGCCACCGGGACGGCGGCGACCAGGGCGGCGAAGGGCACGGCGATGAACAGCGCGAGCGCGATCCGCTCGGCGGCGCCCTGCCGCTCCCCGCCGCGGGTGGCGGAGATCTGTCGCGCCCCGGTCCCGGCGTCCGGGACGGCGGAGGCGGGGTCGGAGGCGGAGGCGGGGTCGGGGGCGGCGGTGGCGGACGGGTCGGGGGCGTCGGGTCCGGGGGCGGAGGAGTCGAGGGGGCGCGCGGAATCGGCGTGCGCCTCGCCGGCCTGGATGGTCATGGGCGTCCCTTGCGGGGGAGAGGACGGAGGCTACGTTGGCGTAACCTACGGAATCGTAGGTTGCGCTCCGCCACCGAGGGAATACGCAGCCGGGCGGCGCTTGAGTGAATTCACCCGACTGGATGGATGACATCCGGTTCTCGGACGGGGCCCCGGCGGGCAGGCCGGAGGAGGTAGATGTGACGGCCCATTCCCCGTAGTCTTGGCGAAGCGCGTCCCCGGGAACGGGAACGGACGCGCCGGTCCCGGATCGTCTAAGGGCAGGACAGCTGGTTTTGGTCCAGCTTATGGGGGTTCGAATCCTCCTCCGGGAGCCATCTCAGGGCCGGTCGGCCCGGCCGGTGGCGCGGTCGGCGGGCGACGGTCCCCGGGGCCGGAGGAACGGTCATGCTCCGCGCACTATCCTCGAAGCGGCCAGGGCGCTGACGTGCGGGTCCCGCCGCTGGCAGCTCTGCCCTCCCGTGTAACCGAATGAGGAGCCTCCCCCCGTGAGTGCCAATTCGCCTGCCGCCGTTGTCGTCCTCGCCGCCGGTGGCGGGACCAGGATGAAGTCGAACAGCCTCCCGAAGGTGCTGCACGAGGTCTGCGGGCGGTCGCTGGTCGGCCACGCGGTGGCGGCGGCGGAGGAGTTGACGCCGCAGCAGCTGGTCGTGGTCATCGGGCACATGCGGGAGAAGGTGGCCGGGCACCTGGCGGCGCATCACCCGGGCGCCCGGGCCGTCGTCCAGGAGGAGCAGAACGGCACCGGGCACGCGGTGCGCACCGCGCTGGAGACGCTGGCGGCCGACGGGATCGAGCTCGACGGCACGGTGATCGTCACCACCGGCGACGCGCCGCTGCTGACCGGCGGGACGCTGAGCGCGCTGGCCGCGGCCCACGCCGAGCAGGGCAACGGCGTCACCGTGCTGACCGCGGTGGTGCCGGACCCGTTCGGCTACGGGCGGATCCTGCGCGACGGCGCGGACGGCGCGGTCGCGGCGATCGTCGAGGAGAAGGACGCCTCGGACGCCCAGCGGGCCATCGACGAGATCAACTCCGGCGTGTTCGCCTTCGACGCCAAGCTGCTGGTGGACGCGCTCGCCGAGGTCACCACGGACAACGCGCAGGGCGAGGAGTACCTCACCGACACCCTGGAGATCCTGCGCCGGGCCGGGCACCGGGTGGGCGCCGTGGTCGCCGCCGACTACCGCGACATCCTCGGCATCAACGACCGGGTGCAGCTCGCGCACGCCCGCCGGCTGCTGAACGACCGCCTGCTGGAGCGGGCGATGCGGGCCGGCGTGACCGTGGTGGACCCGGCGACCACCTGGTTCGACGTCCAGGTCTCCTACGAGCCGGACGCGGTGGTGCTGCCCAACACCCAGCTGCAGGGCACCACCCACCTCGGCGAGGGCTGCGAGGTCGGCCCGAACTCGACGGTCAAGGACACCCGGGTCGGCGCCGGCGCGCGTGTGAGCAACACCACGGCGGACGGCGCGGAGATCGGCGACCTCGCCACCGCGGGCCCGTACGCGTACCTGCGCCCGGGTGCCCGGCTCGCCCGCAAGGCCAAGGTCGGCACCTACGTCGAGGTGAAGAACTCGGAGCTGGGCGAGGGCGCCAAGGTGCCGCACCTCTCCTACATCGGTGACGCCACGATCGGCGAGGGCACCAACGTCGGCGCCGCCTCGGTCACCGTGAACTACGACGGCGTCAACAAGCACCGCACGGTGATCGGTGCGCACTGCCGTACCGGATCCGACAACATGTTCATCGCGCCGGTCACGGTGGGCGACGGCGCCTACACCGCCGCCGGCTCGGTGATCACCGGCGACGTCCCGCCCGGCGCGCTCGGCGTCGGCCGGGCCCAGCAGCGGAACATCGCCGGCTGGGTGCAGCGCAAGCGCCCGGGGACCGCGTCGGCGCAGGCCGCGACGGTGGCGACGGAGCGCGACGAACAGGCCGCGACGGAGGCCTGAGCGGGCGGGCGGAGGCCCGGCGCAAGGTCCCGGGGCGGACGGTTCGCGAGCGGGCGCGTAACCTTGGGGTCATACGTGCGCCATTGGGCCTACCGCCCGTGTCCAGGCGTACCGACAATTCCCCCGACCCCTCTCGCCGGCTGGCGGACGCCTGCCCGCGGTACGGACGGGATCGACGTCAGCAACGCGAGGAGACGGTGGCAGTGAGCGGGATCACGACGTCGGGCGAGAAGAAGCTGAAGCTCTTCTCCGGCCGTGCCCACCCGGAGCTGGCGAAGGAGGTGGCCGCGTCGCTGGGGACCGAACTGGTTCCGACCAAGGCCCTGGACTTCGCCAACGGTGAGATCTACGTCCGCTTCCTGGAGTCGGCCCGCGGCGCCGACTGCTTCGTGATGCAGAGCCACACGGCTCCCATCAACCAGTGGATCATGGAGCAGCTGATCATGATCGATGCTCTGAAGCGGGCCTCCGCTCGGAGCATCACCGCGATCCTGCCGTTCTACGGGTACGCCCGCCAGGACAAGAAGCACCTCGGCCGCGAGCCCATCTCCGCCCGTCTGGTCGCCGACCTGCTGCGCCAGGCCGGCGCCGACCGGCTGATGGCCGTGGACCTGCACACCGCGCAGATCCAGGGCTTCTTCGACGGCCCGGTGGACCACCTGTTCGCGCTGCCGCTGCTGGCCGACTACGTGGGCGGGCGGGTCGACCGCGGCAAGCTCACCGTGGTCTCCCCGGACGCCGGCCGGGTCAAGGTGGCCGACCAGTGGTGCGACCGGCTCGGTGCGCCGCTGGCGATCATCCACAAGCGCCGCGACATGACCCAGGCCAACACCATCCTGTCGGCCGAGGTCGTCGGTGACGTCAAGGACCGGGTCTGCGTCCTGGTCGACGACATGATCGACACCGCCGGCACGATCTGCGCCGCCGCCGACGCGCTGTTCGAGGCCGGTGCCGCGGACGTCCTGGTGGCCGCCACCCACGGCGTGCTCTCCGGCCCGGCGGCGGACCGTCTGAAGAACTCCCGGGTCAGCGAGTTCGTGTTCACCAACACCCTGCCGACCCCGGCCTCGCTCCAGCTGGACAAGATCACCACGCTGTCGATCGCCCCGTCCATCGCCGCCGCGATCCGCGAGGTGTTCGAGGAGGGCTCGGTCACCAGCCTCTTCGAGGGCGTGCACTGACCAAGCCCCGTGCGCGCGGCCCCGGTTCCGTAGGGACCGGGGCCGCCGCCGATTTCGCGAGAGGCCGTGACTCCGGTTAGACTCGTGAAACTGCTCGGCGAGGGATGCCGTGTGCCCGCACCGCGGGTGCCCGCTCCGTGATCGACGCGCTGCCGGTTCCGGAGTCCCGGACTTCCGGCAGAGGTCGTGCGCCGCCGAGTGACCCCCGAACGTTATGAGGGTGTGGTCCCGGCGGTTTTTCGCGTTGCCTGCACCCCCGCGCCAGCTTTCACGAGGAGTGCAGTCGTGTCCGAGATCCGCCTTGCCGCCGAGACCCGTACCGAGTTCGGCAAGGGTGCCGCCCGTCGCGCCCGCCGTGCCGGCTTCGTCCCCGGTGTCGTCTACGGCCACGGCCACGCGCCGGTTCACCTGAACCTGCCCGGCCACGACCTGATGATGGCCCTGAAGACCCCGAACGCCCTGCTGGTCGTGCCGATCGAGGGCAAGGACGAGTACGTGCTGCCGAAGGCCGTCCAGCGCGAGGCCATCAAGCGCACCATCGAGCACGTCGACCTGCTGCTGGTCAAGCGCGGCGAGAAGGTCACCGTCGAGGTTCCGGTCCACACCGAGGGCGAGCTGGCCCCGGGCGGCAACCTGCTGGAGCACGTCCTCCAGGCGCTGCCGATCGAGGCCGAGGCCACCCACCTGCCCGAGGCCGTCACCGTCTCGGTCGAGGGCCTGGAGGCCGGCGCCTCGATCCACGCCAAGGACATCGCCCTGCCGAACGGCGTCTCGCTGGCCGTCGAGGCCGACGCCGTCGTGCTCCAGGTGATCGCCGCCCAGGCCGCCCCGGCCGAGGAGGAGGCCGCCGAGGCCGAGGCCGGCGCCGAGGCCTGAGCCTCTCGCACAGTCTGAGACCGCTGCCCCGGTCGCTCCCGCTGGAGCGGCCGGGGCAGCGGCGTGTCCGGGATGATGGCGGTGAACATGACCACGAGGAGCGGTGGGATGAACGACGAGTCGTACGAGGGCCCCTGGCTGGTGGCCGGGCTGGGCAACCCGGGGGAGCAGTACGCCCGGAACCGGCACAACATCGGGTTCATGGTGGTGGACCTGCTGGCCCAGCGGATGGGCGCGAAGTTCAAGGCCCACAAGAGCCGGGCCCAGGTCGCCGAGGGGCGGCTGGCGGGGCGGCGCGTGGTGCTGGCCAAGCCGATGTCGTTCATGAACCTCTCCGGCGGGCCGGTCACCGCGCTGCGCGACTTCTACAAGGTCCCGGCTTCCGCGCTGGTGGCCGTCCACGACGAGCTGGACATCGACTACGCGACCCTGCGGCTGAAGCTGGGCGGCGGCGACAACGGGCACAACGGGCTGAAGTCCATCACCAAGTCGCTCGGCCCGGACTACCACCGGGTGCGGTGCGGGATCGGCCGCCCGCCGGGCCGGATGGAGGTCGCGGACTTCGTGCTGAAGGACTTCTCCGCCACCGAGCGCAAGGACCTGGAGTGGTTCGTGGACCGCTCGGCGGACGCGGTGGAGGCGCTGCTCTCCGAGGGCCTGGAGCGGGCCCAGTCGACCTACAACACCTGAGCCGGGGTCAGGGGCCCGCCTCCTTCCCCAGGGGAAGGACGGTGGTCCGGCCGGGCAACAGTCGTACAACTCTTGGGGGACCAAACCTGAATCCCTGTGAGAAATCTGTGCCGATCGGATAGCGTCAGGCCAGTACGCGAACGGGTTGGGGAGTTCTCGATGCGGAGTTTGCGGCCGGTCCGGCGCCTTCGGCGGATCCGGGTGGTTCGGCTGGGAAGGCTCGGACGGCGGGTGGGCACGGCGGGTGCGCTGGGCACCGCGGGAGCGCTCGGCGTTGCCGGGGTGCTGCTGGGCGGGGCCGGTGCGGCGTACGCCGACCCGATCGCGGAACCCGATCCGGGTGTGGTGTCCCCGGAGCCCGTCTCGGCGCAGCTCGGCCCGGTGCTCGGCGGTTCGGTCGGCGGTGACGCCGGCCTGCTGGCCGTCGGCGGCGGGCTGGTCGTCGCGGCCGGCGGCGCGGCCCTGTGGGTCAAGCGCCACCGGGCGGGCGAAGCGGGGCAGTGAACGGACTCTGAGGAGGGGCCGGGAACGGGGTCGACCCGTTCCCGGCCCCTCCGGTGTTCCGGCCGGTCTTTTTTCCGGGACGTGTCATCCGTCGGCGCCCGCCCGTGCGTCTGTTTGGCATGAAGCGCGAATCGATGCGGCCGGGGGGCTTCACCGAGGACACCCGGCGGGACGATCCGTTCGACGAGTTCGTCGCGGCGAGGTACCAGGCACTGCTCCGCGGCGCTTTCCTGATCACGGGGAACGTCCACGACGCGCGGGACCTGCTGCACGACGCCCTGTCCCGGGTGTACGTGCGGCGCGGCGCGATCCGCGACCCTGGCGCGGCCGAGGCGTACGTACGCCGGGCGATGGTCCGCACCCATGTGTCACGGTGGCGGCGGACCCGCCGGGAGGTGCTGACGCCGCTGCTGCCGGAGTCCCCGGTGGCCGCGGCGGACCCCCGGGACGAGGAGCTGGAGGCGGCGCTGAGGTCGCTGCCGCCCCGTCAGCGGACCGCGGTGGTGCTGCGGTACTACGTCGACCTGTCGGTGGCCCAGGTGGCCGAGGAGCTCGGCTGCTCGACCGCGACGGCCAAGACCCATCTGGCGCGCGCGATGAGGACGCTCCGGCAGGAGCTGGCACCGGTACGGGAGATGGTTTGTCATGACGGGTGAGAGGAGGGGGCCGGAGCCGGACGGGTTCGAGGATGAGCTCGTCGTCCGCCTCGACGCCCGGGCGGCAGTGGTGCGGGGGCGGCCGCCGGTGGCGGAACTCCGGTCGGCAGGCCGGCGCAGGGCGCGGCGGCGGGGGGTGGCGCGGTCGGTCGTGGCGGCGATCGCGCTGGTGCTGGGAGCCGGGACGGTGGCAGAGCTCGACGTCGGGGGTGGGGGACCGCCCGCCGCGTCCTCGTGGCCGGGGCCGTCCACGGCGTATCCCTTGGAGTGCAGGGGAGGGCCGGAGGCGCTCCGGCTGAGGCGGTGGACGGAGTTGACGGCGACGTCATCGGTCTGGTCGCCGCCGCCCGTCCGGTCGCCGGGGCCCTCGACGGGCATCGGCGCCGGGCGGGACATCGGCGATCTGTCCAAGGTGCATTCCGACGTGCTGGGATTCGGCGCGCAGTATCCGAAGCAGTTCTTCGGGACCTGTGAGGACCGGCTGACCGACGAGCTGTGGGTGATGCGTGTTCCGGGGGGCGATTTCGACCGGACGGTGCTGGACACCGTCCCGCACCTCGGGGTGACGATCCGCTTCACGGACGCGGTGGCCCCGCGCAGGTACCTGGTGGAGCTGGCGAGGCGGATCCAGCAGACCGACAGCGCCTACTGGGCGGCCAAGGGGGTGACCATCCAGAGCGTCTGGTTGTCCGAGGACGGTGGCGGGATCTCCGTGGTCACCGACCAGGCGGACGCCGCCCGGGCCGACATCCTGGCCCGCTACGGCGCGGAGGTCATCGAAGTACGACCGGTCCGCTGACCGGTACGGGGGAGGGCCCCGCGGCGTGTTCCCACGCCGCGGGGCCCTGTGACGTCCCGGGGCCGGTCAGCCGGTGTTGCGGAGGCCGGCGGCGATGCCGTTGACGGTCAGCAGCAGGGCGCGGGCCCGCAGCGGGTCCTCGTGGCGGCCGGTGGCGGCCTCCTCGCGCTGCCGACGCAGCAGTGCGACCTGGAGGTAGGAGATCGGGTCGAGGTAGGCGTCGCGGACCGCGAAGGTCTGCTTGAGCACCGGGTTGTGCTCCAGCAGCTCGTTCTCCCCGGTGAGGCGGAGCACCTCGCGCAGGGTGAGGTCGTGCTCGGCCTGGATCTGGTCGAAGACGTGGTGCAGTTCGGCGGGCACCAGCTGCTCGACGTAGTGGCGGGCGATCCGCAGGTCGGTCTTGGCCAGCGTCATGGCGACGTTGGACAGGAAGTTGCGGAAGAAGTGCCACTGGCCGTACATCTCGTCGAGCACGTCGCCCAGGCCCGCCTCGCGGGCGGCGGCCAGGCCGGCGCCGACGCCGTACCAGCCGGGGACGATCTGGCGGGACTGGGTCCAGCCGAACACCCACGGGATGGCCCGCAGGCCGTCCAGGCCGGCGCCGGAGTCGGGGCGGCGGGACGGGCGGGAGCCCAGGTGCAGCGAGGCGAGCTGGTCGACCGGGGTGGCCGCGAAGAAGTACTTCGGCAGGTCGTCCTGCTCGACCAGGGCCCGGTAGGAGGTGTGCGCGGCCTCGGAGACCCGGTCCATCGCGGCGTCCCAGCGGGCCAGCTCCTCGGGGGCCTGGCGCGGGGCGGTGTGCAGCGCGGAGGCGGCCAGCGTGGCGGAGAGGGTCAGTTCGAGGTTCTCCCGGGCCAGCGAGGGCAGCAGGTACTTGTCGGAGATGACCTCGCCCTGCTCGGTGACCTTGATCTCGCCCTCCAGGGTGCCCCACGGCTGGGCCAGGATGGCCTCGTGCGAGGGGCCGCCGCCGCGGCCGACGGTGCCGCCGCGGCCGTGGAAGAGCCGCAGCCGGATGCCGTAGCGGTGGGCGACGTCGCGCAGCCGGCGCTGGGCGCGGTGGATCTCCCACTGGGAGGTGGTGATGCCGCCGAACTTCGAGGAGTCGGAGTAGCCGAGCATGACCTCCTGGACGTCGCCGCGCAGCGAGACGAGCAGCCGGTAGGAGGGGTCGGAGAGCATCTCGTCGAGGATCCGGTCGGCCTGCTGGAGCTCGTCGGTGGTCTCCAGCAGCGGCACGATGCCGATCTTGGCGATCCCGGCGTGCAGGTCGATCAGGCCGGCCTCGCGGGCCAGCACGGTGGCGGCGAAGACGTCGTCGGCGCCCTGGCACATCGAGATGATGTACGACTCGACGATCTCGTCGCCGAACCGTTCGAAGCCCTCGCGGATGGTGGTGAAGACGCCGAGGGTCTTGGCACCGGCGGCGTCCAGCGGGGCCGGGGTGGGGGCGAGCGGGCGGCGCGAGCGCAGCTCCTTGGCGAGCAGCCGCTGGCGGTACTCGCGGGGCATGTCGGCGTAGCGCCAGGCCTCCTCGCCGAGCCGGTCGAAGAGCTGGCCGAGCGCGTGGTGGTGGGCCTCGGCGTGCTCGCGCACGTCCATGGTGGCGAGCTGGAGGCCGAACGCCTCGATGGTGCGGATGGCGCGGGCGAGCCGGCCGTCGGCGATCAGCCCGCCGCGGTGGGCGCGCAGCGAGTCCTGGATCATCCGCAGGTCGGCGACCAGCGCGCGGGTGCCGAGGTAGTCGCGGCCCTCGACGTGCGGGGTGCCGCCGGCCAGGCGCTCGCGGGTGTTCTCCAGCTTGAGCCGGATGCAGGTGGCCTTGAGGCGGTACGGCTCCTCGGCGTTCATCCGCTTGTAGCGCGGGCTCAGCTCGGGGAGCAGGTGGAGGTCGGTGTTGAGCGAGGCGAGCAGCTCGACGGAGGCGCCGGCCAGCCGCTCCGAGGTGGAGAGGGTGCTGCGCAGGTCGTCGATGGCGGCGAGGGCGTCCTTGATGCCGTACTCGTGCTGGAGGTTGAGGACGTCCCAGGTGACCTGCGGGGTGACGTTGGGGTTGCCGTCGCGGTCGCCGCCGATCCAGGTGCCGAAGGTGAGCGGGCGCACGCCGTCGGGCAGCTCCAGGCCGACCCGGGCGAGCTCCTCGTGCAGCTCCTCCAGGACCTGCGGGACGGCGTCGCGGTAGAGCTCGTCGAGGTAGTAGACGGCGTTGCGGGCCTCGTCGGTGGGCTCCGGGCGGGCGATGCGCAGCTCGTCGGTCTGCCAGAGCAGGTCGATGACCTCGGCGAGGCGGCGGTCGGCCTGGCGGCGGGCGGAGGAGGTCCGCGCCGGGTCGGCCTGGGAGAGGCCGGCGGCGATCTCCTCGCGGTGGATGCGGTCGAGCAGCTCGCCGATCCGGCGGAGCTTGTTGAGGACGCTGCGGCGGGCCGCCTCGGTCGGGTGCGCGGTGAAGACCGGGCGGACGGCGAGGTGGGCCAGGGTGTCGCCGAGGTGCTTGGGGTCGGCCTCGGCCAGCTGGTCGGCGGTCTGCGCGAGCAGCGAGCCCTCGCGGGCGCGGCGGGTGGCGAACTCGCGGCCGCGGTGCACCTGCTCGGTGACGTTGGCGAGGTGGAAGTAGGTGGAGAAGGCGCGCACCAGCTTGGCGGCGGTCTCCAGGTCGATGTCGGAGAGCAGTTCGGCGGTGGCCTCGCCGTTGGTGCGGCTGAGCAGCCGGACCTGTTCGACCAGGCCGAGCAGCTGGGGGCCTTCCTGGCGGACCAGCGTCTCGCCGAGCAGGTCGCCGAGGCGACGGATGTCCGCGCGCAATGCGGCGTTGTCGGCGACCACGGGGGTCGGGTTGTCCGCCTGGCTGGGGACCGGAGCGGTCACGGCTGGCTCCCTCGGGGTGGTGGGGTGTTCGGCAACGGCTCATCGTCACAGGGCCGCCCCGCGTGTGGCGGGTGTGACGCGTGCGGACCGCGCTGTCCGACGCGACCAGCATAGGTGTCGGCCGGGGCGCTGTCCGCGAAGTGGCCGGATGGCGGACAGGCATGCCCCGGGACCGTATGTGGTCTGGACCACTGTGGGAGGCCCGGCGGGCGGCCGCGCGTCCTCCCGGCGCGACCCGGTGGGGGCGGGCCCGGGGGGCGCCGTAGTCTGTGGGGCATGAGCAAGTCGCCTGGGGAGCGCACGCGGGACCGGTCGTCGTTCTTGTGGTGGCCGCGTCGGCGCAGCGCCCTCCTGGACGCCGGGCTCGCCGCCCTGGCGGCACTGGAGTGCGCGGCCAGCTCGATCACCTACATCGGCAGCCGGGTCCACCTCGGCGTGGCGGCCCAGATCGGGGTCGGGGTGTTCGCCGCGCTGGCCGGCGCCACCCTGGTGGTGCGCCGTCGCTGGCCGGCCGTCCCGGTGGTGGTCGCGCTGCTCGCGATGCCGGCCGTGCCCAGCATGGTGCTGCTGCTGGTGGCGCTGTACACGCTGGCCGAGACCTGGGAGTGGCCCTCGCGCCGCCGGCGGGTGGTGGCGCTCTCCGCGCTCGCCTACGCCGAGACGGCCGGCGTCATCCTGATGTCGATGGCCAATCCCGTCGACCCGGTGGTCGAGGTCGACCAGCCGCCGTTCTGGGGCCAGGTGGTGCTTTCGCTGCTGGTGGCGGCCGGCGCGACCGCGGCGCCGGTGGTGACCGGCCTGTACGTCGGCGCCCGGCGGCGGCTGATCGAGTCGCTCCAGGACCGCGCGCACGGCCTGGAGACCGAACTGGACCTGCTGGCCGAGCAGGCCAGGGAGCGCGCCCGCCGGGCGCGGCTGGAGGAGCGCACCCGGATCGCCCGGGAGATGCACGACGTCGTGGCGCACCGGGTCTCGCTGATGGTGGTGCACGCCGGGGCGCTGGAGCGGATCGCCGCCAAGGACCCGGAGAAGGCGGCGCAGAGCGCCAAGCTGATGGGCGAGGTCGGCCGGCAGGCGCTCAACGAGCTGCGGGAGATCCTGGGCGTGCTGCGGATGTCCGACGAGCGCGGGCCGGAGCCGGACTCGCTGGCCGGGCTGCCGCGGCTGGTCGACCAGTCCCGGGCGGCCGGGATGGCCGTCACCCTGACCGTCAGCGGCAGCCGGCAGGAGTTCACCGGCGAGGCCGAGCAGACCGCGTACCGGGTGGTGCAGGAGGGGCTGACCAACGCGCACAAGCACGCCGGCGGCGCACAGGTGTCGGTGCTGCTGGCGTACGCGCCGAACGGCGTGCGGGTCAGCGTGGTGAACGCCTGTCCGGGCGGCGAGCGGACCGCGGCCGCGCTGCCCAGCGGCGGCAACGGGCTGGTCGGGATGCGCGAGCGGGTGGTCGCGCTCGGCGGCACCTTCTCGGCGGGGCCGGAGCGGGACGGCGGGTTCCGGGTCGAGGCGGTGCTGCCGTCCCGGCTGGCGGTCCGCCAGGACCGGCTGGTCTAGCTCCCCCTCGCTCAGCCGTCCTCGGCGGTGCGCAGCCGTTCCGGGAGGGTGCCCAGGACCAGGGCCGAGATCGCCTGGTCGACGCCGTGGCCGAGGAACCACTCGCCGGTGTGGTCCAGGCTGTAGACCCGGCCCTCCTCGTCGATCGCCAGCAGCGCCTGCCCGTACGCCTCCTCGCCGAGCGGGGCGACCCTGGTGTCCAGGGCGCGGCCCAGGTCGGCCAGGGTGCGCGGCTGGTGCAGGCCGCACAGCGGGTCGACCAGGAACGGCGTGCGGGCCAGCTGCCGGCCGGGCCCCGCCAGGTCGAAGGCGAGGCCGCCGAACTCGGCCCAGGCCTCCACCGCGGCCGGGAACACCGCGTGCTGGACGCCGGCCGGGCTGCCGTACCCGACCAGGGTGTCGGCCCACTCCTCGGCCTGCCGGATCTGCCAGCGTCCGGGGTGCCAGCCGGCCGCCTTGAGCTCGGCGGCGACGTCGGCCGGGAAGCGCGGGCGGGTGCGCAGCGCGGGACCTCCGGACGGGGCAGGCGGCGCGGTCGGGGACGGGGAGGGGGCGGGCGGGTTCAGGACGGGCTCCGGTGGCTCGGGGACGGGGGACGGGCGGTGCGCCGTAACGGCCGGCGCGGGGGCGGCCGTACGGCGGACCGGTCAGCCGGCGGCGGCCGGGCCGACCACCACGCTCTGGACGGTGAAGTGCTCCAGCAGCGGCGCGCAGGAGCGGCACGGCGGCGCGTGGGTGCCGTGCGCGGGATCGTGCTCCTCGCGGATCCGCACGGTGGTCAGCCGGGCGCCCTTGAGCGCCTTGCGCGCCTCGTGCAGGCTCATCGGCTTGCGGGCGGCGCGCTTGGAGCGCCGGCCGTCCACCGCGGTCAGGTAGCGGGAGAGCAGGACCGCCTCCGGGCAGCGGCCGGTGAAGCGCTCGCGGTGCTCCGGCGGCAGTGCGTCGAGGAAGCCGCCGACCAGCGGGTGCAGCACGGGGAGGCGGTCTGACTTGTCGCCGGCCAGGGTCTGCACCTCGCCGCCCTTCAGTGACAGCGCGGCGGCGACGGCGGGCAGCAGGCTGTCGCGGTGGTGGCGCAGCACCGGCGGCCCGGCCGGTTCCCCGGTGGTCATGGCGCGTCGCCCTCCTCGTCGTCCCGCTCGTCGTCCGTCCGTCCGCCTCCCGCCCGGCCCTTCCGCCCGGCCCGGTGTGGCACGGCTGTCAGGGGCCAGCCTGTCAAATGACACTGACAACCGCACATCCGGGGGTCGGCGGGTGCGGCCGACCGGCGGGCGGGCACGCAATGTTGGCCGGATCCGCACGGCATCATCACCACTCGTCCCCGGGTTTCCCGAATCCGCCCCCGGGCCGTCGCGACGGCCGGTAGCGTTCCAGCAGCGAGTCCAAGGGGTCGGCCGGTCCGGTGGGGGTTTCCGGGGGGAAACGGCAACGCCGCTGCTCGCCATGGCCGTTGGGGCCGCCGGGGCCGGGGGGCTCCGATGCCTGGCAAGGGGGGTCTTGCGATGACGGAGAGGGAAACCGCCAACGAGGCACCGGGCGAGCACGTGCCCACCCCGGGCGCGCCGCCACCGCCCGCGCCGGTCCGCCGGATCGGGATCGCGGTGGTCGGGGCCGGCTACTGGGGCCCGAACCTGGTCCGCAACGCGCAGCAGACACCGGCGCTGCGCCTGCACTGGCTCTGCGACCTGGACGAGGCGAGGTCCCGCCGGGTGCTCGGCGAGTACAGCACCGTCCGCGCCACCACCTCCTTCGAGGAGGTGCTGGCCGACGACCGGGTCGCCGCGGTCGCGGTGGCCACCCCGGCCGCCGCGCACCACCGGCTGGTCCGGGCCGCGCTGGAGGCCGGCAAGCACGTCCTGGTGGAGAAGCCGATCACCACCTCCGCCGCGGAGGCCGCCGAGCTGGTGGCGCTCGCCGAGGAGCGCGGGCTGGTGCTGATGTGCGACCACACCTTCTGCTACACCCCGGTGGTGCGCCGGATCCGCGAACTGGTGCACGACGGGGAGATCGGCGACGTCCAGTTCTTCGACTCGGTGCGGATCAACCTCGGGCTGGTCCAGCCGGACGTCGACGTGCTCTGGGACCTCGCCCCGCACGACCTGTCGATCCTGGACTTCGTCCTGCCGCCGGGCGTCGACCCCGTCGGCGTCTCCGCCCAGGCGGCCGACCCGATCGGCGCCGGCCGGGCCTGCGTCGCCTACCTGACCGTCCGGCTGAGCAACGGCGCGCTGGCGCACTGCCACGTCAACTGGCTCTCGCCGACCAAGGTCCGCACCACGATGATCGGCGGCTCGCGGCGCACCCTGGTCTGGGACGACCTCAACCCGCAGGCCCGGCTCGCCGTCCACGACCGCGGCGTCGACCTCACCCCGCCCGACGAAGTGACCGACGCGATCCGCCACCGGGCGCTCATCTCGTACCGGGTCGGCTCGATGGTCGCCCCCGCCCTGGTCGAGCAGGAGGCGCTGCGCAACGTGATGGCCGAGTTCGCCGCCGCCATCACCGAGGGCCGCGCCCCGCTCACCGACGGCCGGGCCGGCCTGCGGGTGCTCCAGCTGCTGGAGGCGGCCTCGCTCAGCCTCGAACTCGGCGGTGCCACCGTCCCGGTGGGCATCGGCCTCGACTCCGCACTGTCCGAAGCTCAGGAAAGGGCCGCCACGCGGTGAACGCTGTACAGATCGAGGGCTCCCGCTGCCTGGTCACCGGGGGCGCCGGCACCATCGGTTCCACCGTGGTCGACCAGCTGATCGAGGCCGGGGCCCGCGAGGTGGTCGTGCTCGACAACCTCGTCCGCGGCCGGACGGCCAACCTCGGCCGCGCCGAGCGGATCGCCGCCCCCGGGCAGCTGCGGATGGTGGAGGGCGACATCCGCGACCGCGCGCTGCTGCGCCGGCTCCTCGAACCCGGCACCGACCTGCTGTTCCACCTGGCCGCGATCCGCATCACCCAGTGCGCCGGCGAGCCCCGGCTGGCGCTGGAGGTCATGGTGGACGGCACCTTCGACGTGGTCGAGGCCGCCGCCGAGGTTGGCGTCGGCAAGCTGGTCGCCTCCTCCACCGCCTCCGTCTACGGCCTCGCCGAGGTCTTCCCCACGCCGGAGACCCACCACCCCTACAACAACGACACCCTGTACGGGGCCGCCAAGGTCTTCAACGAGGGCCTGCTGCGCTCCTTCCACGCCATGGCCGGCCTGGACTACGTGGCGCTGCGCTACTTCAACGTGTACGGGCCCCGGATGGACGTGCACGGCCGCTACACCGAGGTGTTCATCCGCTGGATGGAGCGGATAGCCGCCGGGCAGCCGCCGCTGATCTTCGGCGACGGCGCGCAGACGATGGACTTCGTCTACACCGAGGACATCGCCCGGGCGAACCTGCTGGCCGCCGCCGCGCCCGTCACCGACCGGGTCTACAACATCGCCAGCGCGAGCGAGGTCTCGCTGCGCGGCCTGGCCGACGCGCTGCTCACCGCGATGGACCGCACCGACCTGGGCGTCGAGCACGGCCCGGCCCGGGGCACCGCTGGCGGTGTGGTCCGGCGGCTCGCGGACATCTCCGCCGCCGAGCGCGACCTCGGGTGGAAGCCCGAACTCGGCCTCGACGAGGGCCTGCGCCGGCTGGTCGCCTGGTGGCGCGAGCAGTAGCGCCCCCTCGTCCCCGTCCCCGACCGTCCCCGTCCCCGACCGTCCCTGAGCCACGTCCGGAGCGCGCCTGTGTCCAGCACCACCGTCCCGCCCACCATCCCGGTCATGGTGCCCTGGCTCGGCGAGGAGGAGGCCGAGGCCGCCGCCGACGCGGTCCGCTCGGGCTGGGTGGCCCAGGGCCCCCGGGTCGCCGCGTTCGAACGGGCCTTCGCCGGGCACCTGGGCGTCGAGCACGCCGTCGCCGTCTCCTCCTGCACCACCGCGCTGCACCTGGCGCTGATCGGCGCGGGGGTCGGGCCGGGGGACGAGGTGGTCGTCCCCTCGCTCTCCTTCGTCGCCACCGCCAATGCCGTCACCTACGTCGGTGCGGTACCGGTCTTCGCGGACGTCGACCCGGCCACCGGCAACCTCACCGCGGCCACCGTCGAACCGCTGCTCACCGGGCGGACCAGGGCGGTGATCGCGGTCGACCAGGGCGGGGTGCCGGTCGACCTGGACGGCATCAGGGCCGCCGTCGCCCCGCACGGCGTCACCGTCGTCGAGGACGCGGCCTGCGCGGCCGGCTCGGTGTACCGGGGCCGGCCGGCCGGCGCGGGCGCCGACCTCGCCGCGTACTCCTTCCACCCGCGCAAGCTGCTGACCACCGGCGAGGGCGGCATGGTCACCTGCCGGGACGGCGCGCTCGCCGCCCGGCTGCGGCGGCTGCGCGAGCACGGGATGAGCGTCTCGGCCGCCGACCGGCACGCCTCGGCGGGCGGGGCGAGCGTGCTGGAGACCTACGACGAGATCGGCTTCAACTACCGGATGACCGACGTCCAGGCCGCCGTCGGGCTGGTGCAGCTGCGCAAGCTGCCCGCCATGGTCGCCCGGCGGCGCGAGCTCGCCGCCCGCTACCGGGACCTGCTGGCCGGCACCGGACTGCGGCCGGTCGACGACCCGGAGCACGGCACCACCAACTACCAGTCCTGCTGGGTGCTGCCGCCGGACGGCGCCCCGGACCGGGCCGAGCTGCTGGCCCGGCTCGCCGCGGCCGGCGTCTCGGCCCGGCGCGGCATCATGGCCGCCCACCTGGAGGCCCCGTACAAGGGGGCCGCCCGGGTGCCGCTGCCCGCCACCGAACTGCTCACCCGGCGCTCGCTGATCCTGCCGCTGTTCCACACGCTGACCGAGGAGCAGCAGGACCGGGTGGCGGCCGCCCTGCGGGCCGCGCTCGGCTGAGCCCCGGCCGCACCTCCGTCCGTCGCCCGCCATGCCCACCGACCGGCCCAGGGGAGACCACAGGATGACCACCGACCAGCCCGTCCCGCTCGTCGACCTCGCGGCCGCGCACGCCGAGATCGAGGCGGAGGTCAGGGCCGGCTTCGACCGGGTGCTCGCCGGCGGAGGCTACGTCAAGGGACCGGAGGTGGCCGGCTTCGAGGAGGAGTACGCGGCCTTCTCCGACGCCCGGCACTGCGTCGGCGCGGCCAACGGCACCGACGCCCTGGAACTCGCCCTGCGCGCCCTCGACCTGCCGCCCGGCGGCGGCGTGGTGCTGCCCGCCAACACCTTCGTCGCCACCGCGGAGGCCGTCCAGCGGGCCGGTCTGCGCCCGGTGCCGGTCGACGCCGACCCCGACCACCTGCTGATCGACCCGGCCCGGGTCGCCGAGGTGCTCGCGGACGCGGTCGCGCTGCTGCCCGTCCACCTCTGCGGCCAGCTCGCCCCGATGGCGGCGCTGCTGGAGCTGGCCGACGGGCGCCCGGTGGTGGAGGACGCCGCGCAGTCCCAGGGGGCCCGCCAGGACGGCCGGGCCCGGTACGGCCGGATCTCCGCCACCAGCTTCTACCCGGGCAAGAACCTCGGCGCCTACGGGGACGCGGGCGCCGTCGTCACCGACGACGACGACCTGGCCGCCGCCGTGCGGCTGATCGGCGACCACGGCTCGGCGCGCAAGTACGTCCACGAGCGGTTCGGCTTCAACTCCCGGATGGACGCCCTGCAGGCCGTCGTGCTCCGGGCCAAGCTGCGCCGGCTGCCCGCCTGGAACGAGGCCCGGCGGGCCGCCGCCGCCCGCTACGACCGGATGCTGGCCGGGATCGAGGGGATCGTCACCCCGCGCACCGCGCCCGGCAACGAGCACGTCTGGCACCTCTACGCGGTCCGGGTCGGCGCGGGCCGCGGGCGGCGGGACGCGCTGCTGGCCGCGCTGAACGCGGCCGGGATCGGCGCCGGCGTGCACTACCCGGTGCCGGTCCACCTCCAGCCGGCGTTCCGGCACCTCGGCCACCGCGAGGGGGCCTTCCCGGTCGTCGAGCGGGCCGCGGGGGAGCTGCTGACGCTGCCGCTGTACCCGCAGATCACCGCCGCGCAGCAGGAGCGGGTGGTGGAGGCGCTGGCCAAGGCCCTGGCGGCCTGAGCCGGCGCACCCGCCGGCCACCCTCCGGCCGCCCACCCGCCGTCCACCGGTCACGCACGGGCGCGGCGGGCGGGGGGCCGGGCCGCGGGCGCACCCCCTACGCTGGTTGCCGACAAGCGCACCGAGAACATGCAGCAGCCAGTGGGGGCTCCCAGATGACGACAGGTCGGCCCGGCGTCGCCGCCGCACCGAACGCGGCGTACGCAGGTCAGGTGGTGCAGTTCCCGGACCCGGTCCGCGCGGAGCGGCACCCCGCCGGGGTCAGGGTGGACGAGCACGGCTACCCGGACTTCGGCCCGTACGCAGCCGCGGCGGCCGAGGTCGCCGACCCGCCGGTCGGCTTCGGCGTCGACGAGCTGCGGCTGACCGACTACGTCTCGGCCAACGCCGCGCTGTTCACCCAGGGCCACCCGCTCTGGGCCGACCTGGAGACCGCCGTCGCCACCCCGCCCGGTTGGACCTGGCACCACGCGGTCGGCGGCGCCGCGCCGGGCTGGCGGCGGATGGAGCTGGTCCCGGTCGAGGTCAAGGCGCTGCTGCGGCACCACGGCGGCCTGGCCACCTCCTCCGCCGACCATACGCGCCGCGGCACCCGGCCGTTGCAGGAGAAGCGGCCGGTGCACTTCTCGCTCGCCAAGGACGGCGGCGACCCGATCGGCGTCTCCGAGGACCTCGTGCAGCGCGCCGAGGAGCGGCTGGGCCACCGGCTGCCCGGCGCCTACCGGACCTTCCTCAAGCTCGGCGGCGGCCGCGCCCCGGTCGGCGTGGCGCTCGACCCGGAGCTCGGGCTGCTGCTCGACCAGCCGTTCCTGACGCTCGCCGAGGAGTACGGCACCGAGGACGTCGTCTACGCCAACAAGTGCCTGCGCGACCACCTCACCAAGGACTACCTGGGCATCGCCTACGCCCAGGGCGGCATCGTGGCGCTGAAGGTGCGCGGCGAGCGGGCCGGGTCGGTCTGGTTCTGCCTCTACGACGACGCCCGCGACTCCGGGGCGCCCGAGGCGGCCGAGGACCGGGTCGGGCGGCTGCTGCTGCCCTGCGGGGAGGACTTCGACGCCTTCCTGCTGCGGCTGGCGGGCAGTCCGGCGGAGCTGGAGACGGTCGCCGGGCTGATGGTGGACGGCGGCTTCGCCCGCGCCGTCCCGGTGGGCTGACGTGGCGTCCGCGGTGGTCGCCGAGGGTCTGGAACGAGCGGGGACGATGGGGACAGGGGTGAACCGGGCGTGGTGACGTACGCGCAGGCGCAGGAGCTCGCCGAGGAGTGGATCAACGGCGGGGTGCCGCAGGAGCGGCAGCGCGAGGTGCGGGTCCGGGAGTTCGACCTGGGCTTCGTCTGCTGGGCGGTGCAGCCCGGCGACGGCGCCGGCGGTGCCGAGGGGGAGGCCCGGCTGGTGATCGCCCGGGACTCCGGTGCGAGCACGCTCTGGCCCGCGCTGCCCGTCAACGAGGTGGTCCGGCAGTACGAGGAGGCCTACGGGCGGCCGGTGGCGGCCAACCCGGCCGGCGCGGCGCGGCCCGCGCCGGGGCCGGTCGAGGCGACGTCCTTCCTGCTCAGCCCGCCGCAGTGGCTCCAGGAGGCCGGCGAGGCGGCGCTCGCCGCGGAGGCGGAGCGGCTGGGGACGGGGGCGTCGGCGGCCGCCGAGCCTGCTGCGCCGCCGGTGCCGCCCGCAGCGCCGCCGGTGCCGCCCGCAGCGCCGCCGGTTCCGCCCGTGCCGCCGGCCCCGTCGGTGGGGCCGCCCGCCGTGCCGCCGGTTCCGGTGGAGGCCGGGGCCCCGCCGGCGCCCGCCGTCCTGACCACGCCGCCGGTCTCCGAGCGGCCCGCCGGGGACGCGCCGACCATGCTCGCCCCGCCGCCCGGCCACGACGAGCCGGCCGGCCCGCCCGCGCCGCACGCCGGCGTCGAGGCGGCCACCGTGCTGCTGCCGGACGGGCTGCGCACCAACGGCGCCGGGCTGCCCGGCGAGCCGCGGGCCGGTTCGGAGGCCGCCACCGTGCTGCTGCCGGAGGGCGGTCTGCCGGGGCTGGCGGGCCTGCCCGGCGCGCCCGTGCCCGGTGGTCCCGGCACGCCCGTGCCCGGCACGCCCGTCCCGCCGCAGGCCGCGGCGGTGGAGCCGGCGCCGACGCTGCTGGCGCCGCCGGACGGCCTGCCCGGTCTGGCGGGCCTGCCCGGCGCGCCCGGTGCACCCGGGCCCGGAGGTCCGGGGACGCCCGCGCCCGGGACACCCGTCCCGCCGCAGGGTGCCGCCGTCGACCACGCCCCGACCATGCTGGCCGCGCCGGACGGCCTGCCCGGCCTGGCGGGCCTGCCCGGCGCGCCCGGGTCCGGGGCCCCGGTGCCGCCGCCCGTCGACGCGCCGGCCGGCGGGCTGGGCCGCAACCCGGCCTCCGCCCCGCCGCCGCCTCCGCCC
>NZ_JBHVER010000030.1:0-54312 GCF_042802195.1 Kitasatospora sp. NPDC057500
GGGGCCAACCAGGTCTGGGACGTCCAGACCAACGCCACCACCTACGAGCTGAGCGAGCTGGACGGCTCCAAGACCGTCTTCGCCCGCCAGGCCGGCTCGAACATCTACCAGGTCGTCAGTGACATCGGCCCGGAGGCGGCCTCCGCCACCCGGTACCAGTACGACACCGCCGACGGCCGTTCGCTGGTCAAGCGCGTGATCCCGCCGGTCGAGCCGGGCGTCGACGACGCCAACCACTGCACCGTCAACCCGCTGCCGCGCGGCTGCGAGGTCATGGAGTACGACTACGCGAAGGTCACCACGGCGACGGCGACGACGCCCGGCGACCACGCGGACCGCATCCGTTCGGCGAAGGTCTGGTCGTGGAACCCGGCCACGTCGAAGCAGGAGGCCGTCGAGGTCACGCACTACGTGTACGACGACAAGGGCCGCATCGCCCAGGTCTGGGACCCGCGCCTGGCCCAGCCGCTGAAGACCACGTACAGCTACGACGCGGACGGCCGGGTCACCCGGATCACCCCCGCCGGCCAGCTGCCGTGGAACTTCGACTACGGCACGGCCGCGGCCGACCAGGACCCGGGCCGCCTGCTCAAGGTCCGCCGCGCCGCCCTGGCCCAGGGCAGCAAGGACCAGGTCAACGGCGAGGTCCCCGGACCAACCTCAAGAGTGAGAAATCCCGATGGAAGGAGCATCCCGGGCAGTCCAAGTCGAAGAAGAAGCGGAAGGCGCGGGCTGTCTTCCGGATCCGAGTCGGGAGTAAGAAGCTCGACCTCTGGAACGGGCCGTGGAGGTAGTCGTTGGGACCAGATGATTCAGGGTTGAAGTGGTCTGCGGAGAAGGTCGTCACTGAGGGCAATCGGTCCGGCTGCTTCGCCGACATTGAGATGATCGAACAAACATCGGAGCCAAGGCTGGTTGACTTTCATTTGGAGGCGTTGACCGGCAATGAGTACATCGTGCTACTGAGGGAAGATCTAGGGGAGGCCAGAGTCCTCTTCGAGGAATATGCGTTCGAGGATGTCCCGACTCATCGGATCATCGATTTCATTAATCTGATTGAGCGCGGAGAGGTCATCCTCTCGTTTTCGCGCTTCAAGTGGTGGCTGAGTCTGGAGGTTTCCATTCCCGAAGGAAAATGGGTCGATGGGCGCCGGTTCCGGAACGATCTCTCGGAGTGGGAGGGGGGAGTTATCGCAAGCAGTTGACGATTGCACCGTAGCGTGTCAGCCACCTGGAGACTCTCCTCCGGCCGACATGCCTGCCCAGGTGGTGGTGCTGTCCGTCCGTCGTCCGGGCGCCGTATCAGCCGGCGCGGGAGCGCGATGACGGCGCTGCCTGACCGGCCGGAGGCCGCCCCCCGCCCGCGCGGGGCGGCGGCCTCCCATCGCTTCGAAAGCGAAAGCGAAGAGGTACGGAGAGGTACGGTGCAGCCCGCGCAGCGGTCGCGTGCGTCTCGTACAGCTTGCGGGCCGGGGGAAGCACCCGGCCACCGGTCGGCGGTGGTACGACGGCACCCGACCACCGCCCCCCGGCCCGGGACCGCCCGGGCGCCGCGAAGCGCCGGCCCGATTCCGGTGAACCGCCTGTCGGCCGCGGCCGACGGCGACGCCGCCGCCGCGCCGACGACCGGCACACCCACCACTCCGGCCGCGCTGCCCGGCTACACGCCCTCGCAGCCTCCGTACCCGCTCCCACCTGCGAATTGACGAAAGTGTGACGCGGACACATCCGTGTACTTCAGGACTGTTTCGTCTTCGTGTCCAAATGTCTGGACCACTGGTGTCACCTGTCGCTCGCACACAGACTTGGCCTCTGCACCACAGTGCAAGCACCCCCCTGGACCGAAAGAGCTCCATCCCCATGCTCAGCTCCGCCAGCCCCGGCGCCTCCCAGCCGCACCCTCCGTATCCCGTGGGGAGGCGGCGTCCGTGCTCCGATACGTGACACGCAGGGCGGCGGGATGGTTCCTTGTGATCGCGGTGGCCACCAACGCCACGTACTTCCTCGCCAGTTCGTTCCTCGACCCGCGCTCGAACTTCAAGGAGCTGCGCCCGGTCCGTACCGACGAACAGATCTCCCGGGCCCTGGCCCCCTACAACCTCGACCCGCACGAGCCGCTGCTCCACCGCTGGTGGGACTGGCTGACCGGGGTGGTCCTGCACTTCGACTGGGGCCGCTCCCCGGTCGGGGTGGAGGTCAACGGGGAGATCGGCTACCGCTCCCTCGTCAGCGCCCAGCTGGTGATCGGCGCGACGGTCCTGTCCGTCGTAGCCGGTGTCGCGCTCGCCGTCCACACCGCCTCGCGCCAGTACGGCTGGCGGGACCGGGCCGCCCAGGCCCTGTCCATGGCGCTCTTCAACGTCCCGGTCTCCATCGCCGCACTCGCCCTGGTACTGCTCGCCATCCGGCTGAACGAACAGGCGGGCTGGCACTTCCTGTACGTCGCGGGCGAGAAGTCTCCGGACGTGGAGGGGTTCTGGGCGACGCTCGGCGACCGGCTGGCGCACCTGATCCTGCCGACGCTGACGCTCACCCTGACGGGGTACGTGGGCTACCACCTCACCCAGCGCTCCCTGCTGCTGGACGTGATCGGCTCCGACTTCGTGCGCACCGCCCGGGCCACCGGGCTCACCCGCGCCCAGGCGATCCGCCGGCACGCCCTGCGCACCGCCCTGATCCCCACCGCCCAGTCCGTGGCCTTCAGCATCCCGGCCGTCTTCACCGGCGCCGTCCTCACCGAGACCGTCTTCGGCTGGAACGGCATGGGCCAGTACTTCATCCAGACCATCAACAAGAACGACGTACACGGCACCGTGGCGACCGCCGCCTTCGCCGCCGCCCTGACCGCGATCGGCGCGATCCTCGCGGACATCACCACCGTTCTTCTCGACCCGAGAGTGCGGGTGAGCTGAGATGGGCACCCCTGTGAGTCCCGACACGACCCCCGACGGCGTCCTCGACACCACCGCCGGGCAGGCCGCCGAGCAGCCGCCCACCGGGCACGACGGACGCTACCTCGGCAGGCGCCGCCTCTACCTGCGCCGCTTCCGGCGCAACCGCACCGCCGTCGCCGGCGTGGTGATCCTCCTGCTGCTCGTGCTGTTCAGCGCGTTCGGCGGACTGTTCACCCCCTATCACTTCTCGGACGCCGACTTCTCGGCCCTGACCCAGCCACCCGGCGCCGAGCACTGGTTCGGCACCAACCAGGGCGGCAACGACATCTACGCCTCGGCCGTTCACGGTCTCCAGCGCTCGTTGGTGATCGCGGTGACCGTGTCCGTCCTGACCGTCGCCGTCTCCGCGGTCGTGGGCGCGGGCGCCGCCTACCTCGGGGGCCGGGTGGAGAAGGCCACCCTCGCCCTCATCCACTTCCTGCTGATCGTGCCCTCCTTCCTCATCCTCGCGCTGGTCTCGCACCGGCTGGCAGGCGACTGGCGGATCCTCATCCTCGTCCTGACGGTGTTCGGCTGGATGTCCACTACCCGCGTGGTCTGGTCGGTGTCGACGTCCCTGCGCGAGCGGGACTACGTGCTCGCCGCGGAGTTCATGGGCGTGCGCCCCCTGCGCATCGTCCTGCGCCACATCATCCCCAACCTGGGTTCCCTGCTCATCGTCAACCTCACCCTGGGCGTGGTCTCCACCGTCCTCAGCGAGACCGCCCTGTCCTTCCTCGGCTTCGGCGTCCAGACCCCGGACGTCTCGCTGGGCACGATGCTCGCCGACGGCGCGGGCACCATCACCAGCGCCCCCTGGCTCTTCGCCTTCCCCGCCGGGCTGACCGTGCTGCTCACCGTCTCGATGACCTTCGTCGGCGACGGCCTGCGCGACGCCCTCGACCCCACGTCCACCACCGGCGCGGCAGGAGGCCGACGATGACCCCCGCACCCACCCGCCGCACCGGGCCCGAGGCCGGGCCCGCACCCGTCCTGTCCGTACGCGACCTGCACGTCTCCTTCCCCTCCGAGGAAGGACCGGTGGAGGCCGTGCGCGGTGTCGACTTCGACCTCCTGCCCGGACGCACCCTGGGCATCGTCGGCGAGTCCGGCTCGGGAAAGTCCGCCACCGCCCTGGCCGTCATGGGCCTGCTGCCGCCCACCGCGCGGCTCGGCGGCCGGATCCTGCTGGGTGGCCGTGACCTCGCGGCGATGGACGACGCGGAACTGTCCCGGGTCCGCGGTAAGGACATCGGCATGGTCTTCCAGGATCCGATGTCCGCGCTCACACCCATCTTCAGCGTCGGCCGGCTGCTCACCCAGGCCCTGCGCGTCCACCGGGACCTGTCCAGGAAGGATGCCTGGGAGCAGGCGGTGGAACTGCTCGACCTGGTCGGCATCCCCGACCCGCGCGAACGCGCCAAGGCGTTCCCGCACGAGTTCTCCGGCGGCATGCGCCAACGCGTCGTCATCGCCCTGGCCATCGCCAACAAGCCCTCGGTCCTCGTCGCCGACGAACCCACCACCGCGCTCGACGTCACCGTCCAGGCCCAGATCCTCGACGTGCTGCGGCTGGCCCAGCGCGAGACCGGCGCCGGTCTCGTCCTCATCACCCACGACCTGGGCGTGGTGGCCGGCTACGCCGACGACGTCGCCGTCATGTACGCCGGACGGATCGTCGAACACGCGGGCGTCGACGAGCTCTTTCGCCGTCCCACCATGCCCTACACCGCCCGGCTGCTGGCCGGCGTCCCCACCGTGGACAGCGGTGTCGAACGGCCCCTGATCCCGATCGGCGGCGAACCGCCCTCCCTGGTCGGCCTGCCCGACGGCTGCGCCTTCGCGCCGCGCTGCGCGGTGGCCCGGGACGTCTGCCGGACCGCCGAACCGAATCTGACCGCACCCGCCGGGCGGTTCGGCCGCGTGGCCTGCCACCGCGCGCAGGAGATCGCCGACGGCAGCCTGGACCCGGCCGGGGACGCCGTTCCCGTACCGCCGGCCCGCGCCGCTGAGCGGACCGTCGGCGACGTGGTCCTGCGCGTCGAGGACCTGGTCAAAACATTCCCCGTCACCAAGGGCACCCTCCTCAAGCGCCGGGTGGGCACCCTGCACGCGGTCAACCGCGTGGGCTTCGAGCTGCGCGCGGGCGAAACCCTCGGCCTGGTGGGGGAATCCGGCAGCGGCAAGACCACCACGCTGCGCGAGGTGCTGCGCCTGCGCGCTCCCGAGGGCGGCCGGATCGAGGTGGCGGGCACCGATGTCGCGACGCTGCGCTCGGCGGCCCAGGTGCGGGAGCTGCGGCGCGAGATCCAGATCGTCCTCCAGGATCCGACGGACGCCCTGGACCCCCGGCTGACCGTCTTCGACCTGCTGGCCGAACCGCTCCAGGCCGCCGGCGCCGACCGGACGGCCGTCCGGTCCCGGGTCCCGCAGCTCCTGGACCTGGTGGGGCTGGACCGTGCCGTGGGCGACCGCTTCCCCGCCGCCCTGTCCGGCGGCCAGCGCCAGCGGGTCGGCATCGCCCGCGCCCTGGCGCGCGAGCCGAAGCTGCTGGTCCTGGACGAGCCGCTGTCCGCCCTGGACGTCTCCGTGCAGGCCGAGATCGTCAACCTGCTCGTCCGGCTGAAGCGGGAACTCGGCCTGGCCTACCTCGTGGTGGCGCACGACCTGGCCGTGGTGCGCTACTTCTCCGACCGGATCGCGGTGATGTACCTCGGACACATCGTCGAGTCCGGCGCCACCGAGGAGATCTTCGCCCGGCCGCGGCACCCGTACACGAAGGCCCTGCTGTCGGCGATCCCGCTGCCCGACCCGGAGCGCGAGCGCCGCCGCGAGCGCATCGTCCTCAAGGGCGAGCAGCCCAGCGCCGCCCGGCTGCCGGCGGGCTGCGTGTTCGTCGACCGCTGCCCGCTGCACCGCGAGGCCGACGAGAGCGTGCGGACGCGCTGCCGCACCGAACGGCCTTCGACGGTCGGCGCATCGGACGGCTCCGACCACCGGTACGCCTGCCACGCGGTCTGACACCCGCTTCCCCCTTCTCACCCGCTTCCCCCTTCTCACCAAGGACATCCCGTGCGTCGTAAGCTCGCTCTGCCCCTCGCGCTGGTCGCGGCCGTCTCGGTCGCCGCCACCGCCTGCTCCTCCTCGTCCTCCTCGGGTGACTCCTCGGGGAAGGGGACCGAGAACGCCGCGAAGGTCGCGTCCTCGGTCACCGACTACAACCCGCAGCCGTACGAGAACCTCAAGGACGGCGGCACCTACACCACCGCGGGTACCTTCGACGAGCAGGGCAACCCCTTCAACGTCAACGGCACCCTCAACGCGCTGCGGATCTGGTCCTGGTACAACGCCGACGCCATCACGTACACGCCCACCGGTGAGGTCCAGTACAACCCGGACTACTACAGCGACGTGAAGGTCTCCGTCGAGGGCGGCGACCAGAAGGTCGTCATCACCCTCAACCCCAAGGCCGTGTTCAACGACGGCACCCCGATCGACTGGCGTGCCATCGAAGCCACCTGGAAGGCCAACAACGGCTCGGACAAGGAGTACGCGGCCTCCTCCACCGACGGCTACGACCGCATCACGTCCGTCACCCGGGGCGCGGACGACAAGCAGGCGGTCATCGCGTTCAAGGGTGTCAACGCCTCCTGGTCCGCGCTGTTCACCACCTTCCTGCACCCCCAGGCCGCCACCGTCGAGAACTTCAACGAGGCGTACGTCAAGACGGCGCGCCCCGAATGGGGCGCCGGACCGTACACCGTGGGCACCTGGGACGCCCAGTCCGGCAACATCACCTTCGTCCGTAACCCCAACTGGTGGGGCCGCAAGGGCAAGCTCGACAAGCGCGTCTACGTCAACCTCGAACGGGCCGCCTCGATCAACGCCTTCAAGAACGGCGAGATCGACTACGCCCCGGTCGGGGACGCGGAGAACCTGAAGCAGGTGAAGGCCGTCAAGGACGCCGAGGTCCGCAGTGGTGGCAGCCCCTTCGAGTACGCGCTGTACCTCAACACCAAGTCCCCGTTCCTCGGTGACATCCAGGTCCGCAAGGCGGTGCAGGAGAGCATCGACCGCTCGCAGATCACGAAGATCCGGTTCCAGGGCCTCAACTACAGCGAGCCGCTGCCGGGCTCGGCGGTCCTCTACAGCTTCCAGCAGGGCTACCAGGACAATGTCTCCGCCGTGCTGAAGTACGACCCGGAGGAGGCGCGGAAGACCTTGGACGCGGCCGGCTGGAAGCCCGGGACCGACGGCATCCGCGCCAAGGACGGCAAGGAACTCGAACTCGGCTACACCCTGCTCGGCGACGACCCCGTCGAGAAGGCCGTCTCCGGAGCGTTCACCGCGATGCTCAAGGCCGTCGGCGTGCGGCTGAACGTCAACAAGGTCTCCTCGAACGACTTCTCCAAGGTGCTCAGCGAGCGCCGCTTCGACCTGTTCATCTCCGGCAACCGCTCGACGGACCCCTTCGGCGCGCGGTACCTGTGCGACTTCTACTGCTCGGACCGCGAGTCGAACATCACCGGAGCCGGCACCCCCGAACTGGACCAGGAGATCCGCGCCACCGGGGACATCTCCGACCTCGGCCAGCAGATCGCGGCCGTGAACAAGCTCGAACAGAAGGCCCTTCAGCAGTACTCCCTGCTGCCGCTCTACAGCGGACCCTCCACCTACGGCCTCCGGAAGGGACTCGCCAACGTCGGTGCCACCATCTTCCACAGCCCGCTGCCCGAGACCGTCGGCTGGCAGAAGTAGCACCGTCGGCGCCGAGGCGCGGCCCGCGGCGAAGGCCGGCGTTCCGGGGGCGGACGGGCAGGACGCGCAGAGCGACGCGGGCCGCGTTCCTGGACTGGCCGGCCCGGTCGCCACGGGCCAGAGCCTGACGGCGGCGGGCCTGGTCGGCGCCGCCCTCACCCACTGGCAGCATCTCGCAGCCGACGCCGAACGCCTCCTCGGTGATGAGCACCCCGACACCCTCACCGCCCTCGGCAGTCTCGCCGCCTCCTACTGGCAGGCCGGGCGCACCGGCGAGGCGATCGGGATCAAGGAGCGGCGGCCGAGTCGTCGTGGGGTGCCGGGCGGCGAAGCCAGGGAAGCCACGAGACGGCAGCCGCCTGATAGCCGTGCCCCGGCACCCCTGGGCGACCCGACCTCACGAGTGGCTCGGTCGACCCAGCTCAGAAGGTAGGGCTGCCTGAGCGACCGTGGTGGCTGCTCCGCTGCTCTGGGCTTGGTGGCGTAGGGAGGTCGCGGCGGGACCGGAAGGACAGGGCGTAGGCCGCCCCGGCCGAAGGCCTGGGGGGTGCCTCCCAGGTGTCGCGGGGTCGGGAATGATCGACGCTCGCCCCTGCCGGCGCTCCCGGAGCCGGAACCGCGCCGTCGCCCCGCCGGACCGGCGGCGGGGGTCGGGGGGCGCGTCAGGGGGACGGTGGGTGGTGGGAGGAGCTGGGGCGGACGATCAGGTCGGCGGGGAGTTCGGTGCCCTCGGTGGGGGCGGGGTCGCCGCGGAGTTGGGTGAGGAGGCGGGTGACGAGGGCGGTGGCGATGGGGCGGAGGGGCAGGCGCAGGGAGGTGAGGGGTGGGCGCAGGTGGCGGGCGAGGGGGGTGTCGTGGAAGCCGGTGACGGCGAGGTCGTGGCCGACCCGCAGGCCCTCGGTGCGGGCGGCCTCGTAGATGTCGAGGGCGGCGAGGTCGTTGTCGGCGGCCACGGCGGTGGGCCGGTCGGGGCCGCGCAGGAGGGTGCGCAGGTCGCCGTCGGCGGGCGGCGGGACCAGGGTGAGGCCGAGGCGGGCGGCCTCCCGGTGGAAGCCGTCGCGGCGGGCGGCCAGCCAGGGCAGCGGCGCGGGGGCGCCGACGAAGGCGACCCGGCGGTGGCCGCGTTCGGCGAGGTGGCGGGCGGCCTCGGCGGTGGCGGCCGCGTTGTCGATGTCGACCCAGTGCGGCGGCAGGTCGGGGCCGGTGCGGCCGAAGGCGGCGAAGGGGATGCCGAGGCGGGCGGCGTGGGCGGCACGCGGGTCCTCGGGCAGGACGTCGGCGAGGACCAGTCCGTCGACCTGGCGGGCCGCCACCACGGCGTCGATCGCCGCCCGGGCTCGCTGCTCCCCCGCCGCGGGGCGGAGGAGCAGCACGTGGTTGCCCTCGGCGCCGGCGGCGTCGACGAGCGCTTCGAGGAAGCCCGCCATCAGCGGGTTGGGGTCGTGCGGATCGTCGACCGGGGCGAGGTAGCCGATGGTGCGGCGCTCGCCGGTGCGCAGCGAGCGGGCTGACTGGTCGGGCCGGTAGCCGAGGCGTTCGACGGCGGCGGTGACCCGGGCGAGGGTGTCGGGGTGGACGCGGTGCGGGGCGTTGAGCGCGTTGGAGACGGTCTGCCGGGACACCCCGGCCGCGCGGGCGACGTCCGCGATGGTGGTGGCGCGGCGGACGGGGCGCGGTCCCGGGGTGGTCATCGGCGCTCCTCGGTCGGCGGACGGGGGCGGCGCTCAGACCCGGCGCAGGGTCAGCAGGCCGCCCCGGGGGACGTGGACGGTGGCTCCGCCGTCGAGGCGGACCGTCGCGGTGGTGACGTCCCGGCCGCGGGCGTCCTGGACGGTGGCCTGCGCGATGCCGTGGCCGCCGGCCAGGCGGACGTCCGGGTCGGCGTCGGCGTTGGCGACCAGCAGGGTACGCCACTCCCCGGCCGCCGTGACCGGCAGCGCCGCGTACCGGCCGACGACCACCTCGCCGTCGCCGGTCGCCGTCACCATCGGGTAGCCGAGGTCCGGGCGGGACGGGCGCAGGTCGCCCAGTTGCAGGGTGTCGATGTGCGTGCGGGCGACGCCCAGCCAGAAGGCGAGCGCCTCGCGCTGTCCGGGGTTCTGGGCGGCGAGGTCGACGGAGATCTGCGGCACGCCGAACAGGACGTTGATGAGGTGGCAGGCGACCTGCTCGGCCGGTTCGGCGGGGTGCCACATCAGCATGTCGGAGTGGACGGCGAGCGGCCCGGCGATCAGCCGGGTGTCGACGACGAGCCGGCGGTTCGTGTGCGGGCTGAGCGGGCAGTCGGTGGCCCGGATCATGGTGGCGTAGGGCCACAGGCCGGGGCTGACGTAGGGCTGGCGGTGTTCGACCATCGTCTCCGGCCGGGCGGCGTCGATCCGGCGGCGGATCTCGCCGAGCAGCAGGTGCAGGCCCTCGTCGACGGTGGCGCAGTCGGCCTCGGGGCCGGGGGCGGGCGGGTCCTGGACGCCGAACCAGTCGACGAAGTCGACCTTCAGCCCGTCCATGCCCCACTCCTCGGCGGCGCGGGCGAGCCGGTCGGCGAGGTGGGTGCGGACCTCCGGGTAGCGGGGGTCGGCGATGACGGCGCCGAGGTGGTCGGCCTCGACGAGCGCGTACCGGGAGAGGGTGTCCCAGGCCGCGCTGTCCTTGCCGATGAAGGGCAGGGCGTACCAGAGCAGGTAGCGCACGCCGAGGTCGTGGACGCGGGCGACGTGGGCGGCGGTGTCGGGCAGCGAGCGGGGTTCCCAGTCGCCGCAGTGGGCGTAGCCGCGGGTGCGGTCGGTGGTCATCCAGCCGTCGTCGACGATGATCGTGTCCAGGCCGAGTTCCTTGCCGAGGGCGGCCTGGTGCTCGACGGCCTCGGGGGTGATGTTCTGGTGCAGCGCGTACCAGGTGGAGTAGGCGGGGCGGCGGGCGACGTCGGGGACGCAGGCCTTGCGGTCGGCTCCGGCGGCCCACCAGTCGGCGAGGTCGGCGAGGCTCTGCGCGAAGTGCCGGCCGGAGGTGTCGATGCGGACGGTGAGCCGGCCGGCGGCCTGGACCCAGTAGCGGAACTCCCCGGTCTCCTCGACGACGCCGGCGCCGGCCAGGGCGTCCTCGCGGTCGGCGGCGAAGGCGCAGAGCGTGGTGTCCCCGGTGCCGACCAGGGCGGCGACGGGGGCGCCGCGGGAGAGGGTGGTGCGGCGCGGGGCGCTCCAGGCGGCGGGCAGCCAGTCGGCGCCGCGCAGTTCGGGGGTCCAGAAGGCGGTGGCGTCGGTGCAGGGGGTGCGCCATTCGATCCGGACCTCACCCGCGCTGTCGCGGCCCGGGTCCCCGGCGGTGATCTCGACGACGTCCGGGGCGATGGTGCGCACCTCGGCGGTTCCCGCGACCAGCAGTTCCAGCCGCCCGGCGGTGAGGCCGGGCACGGCGACCGGACGCGGGCGGGCGGTGGGGGCGGTGGCGTGCGGCTCCCAGATCTCCGTGGCCGCCGTGTTCTCGGCGTTCTCCGTCATGGTCCGATTCAGCCTTTCGTGGCGCCGGCCAGCAGGCCGGAGATGAACTGCCGTTGCAGGACCAGGAAGAGGACCATCATCGGCAGGGTGGAAAGCGCGGTTCCGGCGAGGATCAGGCCGTAGTCGGTGTTGCTCTTCATGCCCTGGAGGGTGGCGAGCGCGACCGGCAGGGTGTGCATCTCGGGGCTGCGCAGGGCGATCAGCGGCCAGACGAAGTTGTTCCACGAGCCGAGGAACAGGAAGATCCCGAGCGCGGCGAGCACCGGCCGCATGACCGGCACCACGACGCCGAACAGCACCCGAAGTTCCCCGGCGCCGTCGACCCGGGCGGCGTCGAGGAGTTCGTCGGGCATGCTCGAAAGGGCCTGGCGCATCAGGAAGATGGCGAACGGGACGCACAGTCCGGGCAGGATCAGGGCCTGGTAGGTGTCGAGCAGGCCGAAGGACATCATCATCCTGAACAGCGGTACGAGCATCACCTGGTCCGGCACGACCAGGGTCGACAGCAGGACGGCGAACAGCACCGTGCGGCCGCGGAAGCGGAACTTGGCGAAGGCGTAGCCGGCGAGCAGCGCGACGACGAGCGCTCCGACGGTCTGGATGCCGGACACCAGAAGGGAGTTGAGCAGCACCCGGCCGAGGCCGACCCGGTCGTTCAGGTTCCGGAGGTTGTCGCCGAGGTGTCCGCCGGGGAGCAGGTGGGGCGGCCAGGAGAAGATCTCGGCGTCGCTGAGGGTGGCGGAGACCAGCAGCCAGTAGAACGGGGCGACGGACAGGCCGGTGACGGCGGCGAGCGCCAGGGTCGCCGGCACGCCGCGCAGCCGGCGCCTCGCGCCTGCCGCCCCCTGCGGCACGGACGTGACGGGCGTCATTCGCGTTCTCCCATCAGGCGCATCTGGACCGCGCCGAGCACCGAGACGATGAGGGTGAGCGCGTAGGCGATGGCGGAGGCGTAGCCGAAGTCGAAGTAGCGGAAGCCGTTGTCGTACAGGTACATGGACACCGTGAGAGTCGCGTTGTCGGGGCCGCCGCGGGTCAGCACATAGGGCTCGTCGAACAGTTGGAGGGTGCCGATGGTGGAGAGGACCACCGTGAACAGCACCACCGGCCGCAGCGCGGGCAGGGTGACCGAGGTGAACCGGCGCACCGCTCCGGCGCCGTCGACCGTCGCGGCCTCGTAGAGCTCCCTCGGGATGCCCTGGAGCCCGGCCAGGTAGATGACGGCGTTGTAGCCGGTGTAGTGCCAGGTCAGGACGAGGACGATGGCCGTCCGGGACCAGAAGCCGCTGCCGAACCAGTCGACGGCGGGCAGGCCGACCGCCTCGATCGCCTTGTTGACGGCGCCGCTGTCGGTGTTGAGCAGGAAGGAGAACAGCACGCCGGTGGCGACCAGGCCGGTGACGGCGGGCATGAAGACGCCGAGCCGCCAGACCACGCGCCAGCGGACCAGGGCGGCGTTGAGGCCGACCGCCAGGAGCAGGGCGAGCGCGAGCATCACCGGGACCTGCACGACGAGGATGCGGGCGGTGTTGCCGAGCGCCGTCCAGAACAGCGGATCGTCCAGCAGCCGCCGGTAGTTGGCGAGTCCGGCGCTGTGGGTGACGGTGCCGGAGCCGGCGCTCAGCGAGAGCAGCAGCGAGGAGACGACGGGGTAGGCCTTGAAGACGGCGAAGAGCAGCAGCGCGGGGGCGAGCAGCAGGTAGGGAACGGCCCGGCGGCGCAGCCGGGCCCGCCGGAGCCGGGCGCCGGGGAGCGGGGTCCGGCCGCCGGCTCCGGGGCGGGCCACCGAGGGGGCGGCGGCGGTCACTTGAGCTTGCGCCCGGTCTGCTGGGCGAGCTGCTCGGCGGCTTCCCGGAGGGCCCCGGCCGGGTCGGCGCCCTTGGTCAGCACCTTGGTCTGGGCGTCGCTGACGACCTTGAGCGCGCGGGCGTAGTCGCCGGAGTAGTTGGTGGCGTCGCCGCCCTCGGCGAGCAGTTCGGTGAAGGTCTTCAGGACCGGCTGGCCGCCGTAGTAGGCGCTCGGCGCGCTGTAGACCGGGTCCTGGTAGGCGGCGGTGAGCGCGGGGAAGACGCTGCCGGCCTTGAACATGGAGTTGACGGCGTCGGGCCGGGTGAGCGCGTACTCGACGAACTTCCAGGCGGCGGCGCGGCGCGGGCTGGAGGCGGCGACGGCGAGGTGGGTGGAGTTGACCAGGGCGGTGCGCTTGCCGCCGGGGGTGACCGCCGGGGGCCGGGTGAGCCGCCAGTTGCCGCTGAGGTCGGGGAACCTGCTCTCGATGAAGTGCGCCGCCCAGGAGGGCTGCGGGCCGGCGCCGAGCTTGCTGTCCTTCATCTGGGCGCGCCAGGCGGTGGCACCGGCCGTCTCGATGACGACGCCGGCCTCGTCGAGGCGCTTGATGAGGGTGAGGGCGCGCACGCACTCGGGGGAGGTGAGGCTGATGTCGCCCTGGAGGTCGAAGAAGAAGGCGCCCTGCTGCTGCATGAGGGCCTGGAGGAAGTCCACGTCGGGGCCGGGGGTGCCGGTCCGGTTGAGGCCGACCAGGCCGACGCCGGGGTTGGCGGCCTTGAAGGCGCCGGCCGCGGCGATCACGTCGTCCCAGGTGGCGAAGGTGGTCGGGTCGATCCCGGCCCGGTCGAACATGTCCTTGCGGTAGAAGAAGCCCTGGGCGTTGACCTCCCAGGGCAGGGCTCGGGCTCGTCCGGCCCTGTCGGTGACGACCGGCCACAGGCCGGGGGTGAACTCGTCCTTGTGGGCGTCGGCACCGAGGGCGGAGAGGTCGGCGAAGCCGTCGGGGAACTTCTCCAGGTAGCCGGGCAGGTAGTCGCAGCCGATGTGGAGGACGTCGCCGAGGCCCTGGCCGCCGGCCGCCAGGCCGACGGTGATCTTGTCCCAGATGGCCGGGTTGCCGACGTCCTGGACGTCGACCTTGATGCCGGGGTTGTCCTTCTCGAAGGAGGGGACCACGCCGCGCAGGGCGTCGGCGGCGTTGGTCCAGGACCAGACGGTGACGGTGCCGGTGGCGGCGTCCCCGCCGGAGGAGCCGGTGCCCCCGGAGCCGCCGCAGGCGGAGAGCGCGCCGCCTGCGGACAGGGCCAGCAGGCCGGCGCCGGAGGCGCGCAACAGGTCGCGACGAGTGAGGTGTGACATGGCATGCCTTTCCGAGAAGGACGAAGGGCTGGACGAGGGCGACGGAGCGGGCGGTCCGCTCAGCCGACGCGGACGCCCCGCCGGACGCGGCCGAGCACCTCGGCGAGCGGCTCGGCGGTCGCGGGGTCGGTGCTGGCGTGCGGCGACAGCCTGATCCAGCCGCCGCGCAGGGTGGTGGCCAGGCCCGTGGCGGTGAGCGCGCGGTGGACGGCGGCGGGGTCGGCGCCGGGCAGCCGCAGCCGGGCGATGCCGCTGCCGCGCCCTCCCGGCTCCCCCGGCCCGCCGGCGGTCTCGGCCCCGGCGGCGCGGGCGGCGGCGAGCAGCCCGCCGAGCACCTCGCCGATCCGGGCCTCGATCCGCCCGGCGCCGGTGTCGCGCAGCAGGGCGAGCGCCGCGCCCAGGGCGGCGACGGCGACGCCGTCCGGGTTGGTGAGGGTGTGGGCGACGGCGCCGGGCCGCGGCGGGCACGGGTGGGCGGGGGCCTCCAGCGGGTCCACGACGCCGGACCAGCCGCCGAGTCCGGGGCCGAGCAGCCCGGCGACCCGGTCGCGGACCATCAGGACCGCCGCACCCCAGCCGGCCCGCAGCCACTTCTGGCCGCCGGCGGCGAGCACGTCGGCCGCGTCGGCGTCGAACTCCACGGCGCCGAGGGCCTGGACGGCGTCCACCACCAGCACCCGGTCCGGGCCGATCAGCTCCTTGAGCCCGGCCAGCGGCGCCCGGCGGCCGGTGGCGGCGTCCACCGCGCAGACCGCGACGGCGCGCACCCGGTCGTCCAGCCGGGCGCGGACGGTGTCGACGGTGAGCGGGCCGTCCAGCAGACGGGCCGTCAATCCGCCGTTCCCCGAGGCACGCAGCCACGGGTAGAGGGCACCGGGGAAGTCCGTCCGCGCCACCAGCACGGTTCCCGGCCCACCGGCGCGCGGGCGGGTGAAGGCGTGGGCGGCGGCGAAGAGTCCGTGCGAGGTGGAGCTCACGAAGGCGATCTCGTGCGGCGCGCAGCCGAGCAGCCCGCCGGCCGTCCGGGCGCTCGCGCCGGCCTCCGCGTCGAGGCGCTCCAGCGCCGCCCAACCCCGGCGGTGGAGCCGGTCGGCCTCGCGGACGTGAACCCTGCGGACCGACTCCGAGACCGGCCCGAACCGGGCGAAGTCCAGATAGCCGAACGGTTCGGCGAACTGCGTCAGGTAGTCACGCATGCCCCTCCCCCACTCTCGGGTCGATTTGAACGTTCAAATGACACGCAAATCAACAGAACCAACCAATGCCGAACGAGCGGGAGCCAGCAAACGCCTCTTGCTGAGTCTCCGTCAAGACCCGTGCAGCCGACGCCGTCCGGTCGAGACCTTCTCGTTACACCCCCGCCGAGGCCCTTCCGACACCCTCTTGCGCAATGCAATTTGACATTACTATTTTACTGAATGCCGGGTCGATCCCCCTCGCCTCCCGACCGCGCGAACTCACGCCACACCTTCAACTGCCGCCCTCCCCATGACGGTTGGCAGTACCCCCACACCCTCGGGAGTTCCCGTGTCAGCCACCCCACGTGTGCGCACAGTCCTGCTCTCCGCGGCCCTCGCCGCCACCCTCACGGCCCCGCTCGTACAGAGCGCCCGGGCCGCCGCGCCCGCCCCCGTCCCGACCGCCTCCGCCCCCTCGTCCACGTTCGGCGAAACCGCCCGGCCCCCGGCCGGCGCCACCGGCGACGTCGCCCACGGCAGCGGAGCCGGCGACGTCGGCCCCGAGGGCGCACCGGAGAACGCGGACCGCCCGTCGATCCCGACCGCCGGGCAGCCGGTCGCCGACCCGGCCGTCCCGTCCTCCCCCGCCGCCCGCACGGCCGTCGCCGCCTGCGACCCCGCCGCCTTCGCCGCGCTCTCCCCCACCGCCCTCGCCGACTTCCTCGGCGACCCCGCGCACGGCTACGACGACTGCCTGCTGCCGCTGCTCCGCACCTGGAGGCCCGAGCTCGCCAAGGTCTTCACCCCGGCCCACGTGCGCACCGTCGCCGAGCGGATCACCACCCTCGCGCCGAGGTTCGACGGCACCACCGCCCTCAACCCGCGCGGACTCTGGTACTTCCTGCACGTCGCCGCCATCTTCGACTTCGACTACCGCCTCGATCTCGACTTCAAGGACGACACCACCACGTCCGCGATCGAACGCGCCGTCGCCGCCTACACCGCCAACCCCCGCGTCTTCGAGCCGACCCAGGCGGCGGGCGACGCCATGGGCGAGGTGTTCCACGCCGCCAGCGCCCCCCGGCTGCGCCCCACCCTCCTGCCGCTCGGCGAGCGCGTGCTGCGGCAGTACGCCACCGCCGCCAGCCCGTACATCGGCGACCGGGGCTGGAACTGGGCCCTCCAGTCCGTGCTCCAGATCAACTACCAGGGCATCCGCAACGTCGTCGAGGACGGCGGGAAGTTCCAGGCCGCCGTGGCCGCCGCCCCCGGCTACCGGCAGGCGATCCGGGCCTTCGCCGGCTACACCCACCTCAAGGGCACCGGCACCGAATGGGCCGTCGGCGACGCCATGCTGGAGTACGCCCGGTTCGCCGGCATCGAGGCGCTCCAGCCCGAGCTGAAGGCCGAGATCGGCGGGGTCATCACCGCCGTCCGGGACAACTTCGGCCGGCTCAGCCGCCCGTGGGTCAACGTCGCCGCCCCGGTCAACGACCTCGGCCTCTGCCGGCCGTACGACGCCTGCCAGGACGACCTGTACCGGCAGTTCTTCCCGAACACCTACAGCTACGACAACGGCACCCTGGTCGTCCGCACCGCCCTCGACAAGGCCACCGCCGACCAGCTCTACTACGCCACCAAGCAGGTCAAGGCCCAGTTCTTCCGCACCCTCGGCACCGACCGGCCGCTCGCCGACGACCCCAGCCAGGTCCTCACCGTGCAGCTGTACGACACCAAGGCCAACTACCAGCTGCTGCAGTACCTGCTGTTCCGGATCGGCGACGTCGACAACGGCGGCATGTACATCGAGCAGAACTCCACCTTCTACACCTACCAGCGCACCAGCGACGAGTCGTACCTCAGCCTGGAGGAGCTCTTCCGGCACGAGTACACCCACTACCTCAACGGCCGCTGGGCGATCCCCGGGATCGGCGGGACCGAACGCTGGCCGTCCGACGCCACCTTCGCCATGAACGAGGGCACCGCCGAGTACTTCGCCGGCGCCACCGCCAAGGACGGCGTCAAGGCGCGCAAGAACATGCTCAAGGAGATCGCCGCCGACGACCAGTACGGCACGCCGCGGCTGACCGTCGACCAGATCCTGCACGCCACCTGGCAGAGCCTCGGATTCCGCGCCTACCCGTACGCGGCCGCCTTCTTCAACCTGCTCGGCGAGCGCCACCCCGACCGGTTCGCCGAGATGTACCGCCTGCTGCGCGCCGACGACGTCGACGGCTACAACGCCTGGCGCGACCGCCTCGGCCGCGACGCCGACCTCCAGCGCGAGTACACCGCGTACCTCGACGCCCAGGCCCCGAAGGCCGCCGACCTCCACGTCCCGGCCACCGACTACACCCCCAACGGCCAACTCAGCTTCGCCTACGCCTCCGAGGTGCGGGACTCCTTCGCCCGCGCCACCCAGAACACCCCGGTCTGCAAGGACAACGCGGACTGGAACAACTCCGTGCGCTTCACCTGCACCGGCCGGATCACCGCCAACCTCACCAACTCCCTGAGCGCCGGCGGGATCCGCGAGTCGATGGCCGACACCGTCGACTACTACCTGCTCACCCGCGCCGGCGCGGCCGCCAACAACCTCGCCGACATGACCTGCTGGTTCGGCGAGGTCGAGGTCTGGCCCACCGGCCAGGCCGGCACCGCTGACTACACCTGCGAGGGCCCGCTGCGCCGCTAGGCTCCGCCGTCGGACACCCGTACCGGCCGGAGGGCGGTCCTCCGGCCGGTACGGGCGGCACGGGCGGCACGGCCGGTACGGGCGGCACGGGCGGCACGGGCGGTCGCGAACGATCGCGGGCCGTGGAACTACTCCCGAGGAGGCGCCCGGGGAAGGCCCCGTGGGCGACGTCGAGACACCGGGCTTCGTCTCCGAGGTCTCCCCGCCGTCGGCCTCGGCACTCCTCCCGGCGCCGGAGCGCGAGCGGCTTTCCGCCCCCGCCCCGGCAGCGTGCGTGGAGGGCGACTCCGGGTTCACCGCCCAGGTGAGCGGCCGTCTCGACACCGACGACGAGTGCGGCGCCACGGTGCGACGCGGACTCCCGTTCCACTGACGGGAGTTGGCCGACGAGAGCACACCCGGCATCGGCGCGCCCGCCCACTTCGCCCTGCGCGCGCCCGGCGAGGACCCCGGGCGGCCGGACCGCGTCCGCACCTCCCGCCGCAGGTGGGACGGCCCCCGGCCGCGCCCCGCCGGGGCGGATCGCGTGATCAAAATTGGTCTAATCCAATTCTGTCCTGAATAGGTCGTCACAAGCGGCACCCCCGTGCCGTTCACTGTGTCTCCCAGAGCAGCCGGTTTCGCTGGCCGCACGACCGGTTGATGAGGGAGAGCGAATGCTGAGCGCCTTGCGCTGTCTGATCGTTGGGGTGACCGCGGCCGCCGGGGCCTGGGTGGTGGTGGCCGTGCACGACGGCGGCCGGATGCCGCTGCTGCCTGCACTGTGTGTGGACGTGTTCGTCGGGATCGCCTGGCTGTCGGTCCTCGCGCTGGCCGTGCCGAGACGGCGGCCCGCGGACGGTCCGGCGGACGACGGAATCGACCTCGCGTACCGGGCGGCCGGCGAGCCCCGGACCGCCATGCGCTGGAGGGCCCGCAACTGGCCGTGAGCCCGACCGCTCCAAATCCGGCCGAGATCACTGCGCACCCTTTCCGCAGCTGGGCGGCTCCTGACACCATGTCGCGAGACCCCAGAAGCGAGGGAGAGCCAAGGTGACGATGGTGCGCGTGAGTTCGGCGGTCATGACCCACCCGGTGCGCCTGGTCCAGGCCCGGGAGCTGGCCGACCGGCTCGGGCTGGACGGCCTGGCGCTCGACCCCGATCCGGACGGTCCGCCCTCGGCGCTGCGGACGGCACTGGTCGCCTGGGCGGCGGCGGACGCCGGGGCGAGCCACCACCTCGTCGTCCAGGACGACGTGACCGGACCGGACGACCTGGTGGCGCTGGTCACCCGCGCGGCCGCCCGGTTCCCCGACGAGGCCCTCGTCTACTACACCAACTGGCACGCGCGCAACGGCGCCGCCTCCCGGCTCGCCGCGCTCGCCGGCGCCGCCTGGGTGCGGGCCGTGCCCGACGAGTTCACGCCCTCCCTCGCCGTCTGCCTGCCGCTCGGCACTGCGGAGGAGTTCCGCCGGTTCGCCAACGGCAGCGCCGAGCGCCACGACGACGAACTGTTCTCCGTCTTCTTCCGCGCCCGCGGCCGGATGGGCCTGATCGCCGTGCCCAACGTGGTCGAGCACATCGGCACCAGCAGCATCAACGGCCATGCCACACAGGGGATTCGGCTCGCCGTCTGCCCCACGGACGCCTTCGACGCCGGGCCGCTGCTGGCGCGCGGCCGCGTCCTGGAGGAGCCGGGGTGGATCCCGTACATGCGGTACGGCGAGGGCTACATCCGGCTCGTCGGCCAGGAGAAGGGCCCGGACGGCGGACGCGGCCATCACCGCTGGCGCGACGCCCTGCCGGAGACCGGTCTCACCGAGCGCGCGGTGGACGAGGCGGTCGCCGAGGGCATGCCCGCCGACCTGGCGGCGGAGGTGGCCGCGCTGTTCGGCCGGAGCTTCGCCGAGGAGCTGTGGATCCACTGCCTGCTGCTCGGCCGGCAGGCGGCCGAGGCCGCCCGCCGGCTGGGCGACGGCCCCGGCGACGTCCCGCCGGCCGCGCTCGCCCGGCTGCGGGACTCGGCGGTCTCCACCGCCGGTCCCGCCGGCCTGCCGCCCGAGCGCCGGCCGGAGGCCGGGCCGGACGAGGTGCGGCTGATGTCGGCCTTCGCCTGGACCGCCGTCAGGGCCGGGGAGAAGTGGCCTACGGCGTGACCTCCGGGGGCACCGGGTGGGTGATCCACACCGCGGGCTCCCAGTACGAGCCGAGGTCCCGCTCGCGCTCGATCCGCAGGGTGGAGAGGCCGTCCGGGAAGACGTAGTCGCCGTCCTCCGGGTAGGCGAGCCCGGTCCAGGCCTCCCACTCGGCCACCGTGCCGGTGATCCGCGAGGAGCGCTCGGAGGCGCCGGCGACCGCGCCGCCGGCGCCCACCTGGGTGCGGATCCACGGGTCGAACGGAGCGCCGTCGGCGCGCCGCCAGGTCGCGTACCGCTCGATCGGCACCAGCGGGTACTTGTCCTTCCAGGTGGGCCGGACGGGCACCAGCACCGTCGCCAGGCCGGCCCGCCGGGCCACCTGGCGCATCCCGTCCAGGAGCACGCTGGAGAAGCCGCGGCGCTGGTAGTCCTCCGCGACCTCGATGCCCAGCGCGCACAGCGCCCCGGGGGTCCGGCCGGCGTCGCGGTCCGCGAACGCCCGGGCGATGGAGTCGTCCAGGCCGGGACCGAGGTCGGCGACCGTGCCGTCCCAGGTGCGCGGCAGCGAGCGCCCGGCGCCCGCCACCAGCTCGCGCTCGTCGTCGTACAGGACGAACTGGTACTCCGGGAAGTCCGCGAACAGCCGGTCCCAGTAGCCGTCGTTGACGTCTCCGTGCAGGTTGTACTCGGGCACGATGCCGGCGAACCGTTCCGGCATGCGGTCCCACAGTTCGGGCTTCTCCGCGTGGGTCACCACGACCAGGGCCATCGGGCAGCTCCTCCTTCTTCTCGTGGGCCTAGGCGGGGACTTCGACGTCCCAGACGATGACGATCGGCAGCCCGTCCCAGGCCGCGCGGGCCGCGTCCGCGATGAACTCCTCGTAACCGCCGGGCGCCAGGCGGCCGTTGAAGAGCGGCTCGTGGCAGGCCCGGACGCGGAGCCCGGCCGCGGTGAACGCCTCCAGGTAGCGCCCGGGCAGGTGCACATGGTTGCGGATGAACGCCAGCTGCTCGGAATCGTGCACGAAGACGCACTGCCCCTGGAGGGCGATGACGAACGGGTGCAGGTCGGAGACGATGATCCGCCCGCCGGGCCGGACCACCCGGGCCAGCTCGGCCACGCCGGCCTTCAGGTCCGGCAGATGGGTCATGGCCAGCGAGCAGACGGCGAGGTCGACCGAGTCGTCCTCCAGCGGCAGGCTCTCCAGGCGCCCGGTCCGGAACTCCGCCTGCGGAGCGCGCTCACGGGCCTTGGCCAGCATCTCCGGCGACTGGTCCACGCCGATGGTGCGGTGCCCCCGGGCGACCAGCGCGCCGGTCTGGCGCCCGGTGCCGCAGGCGGCGTCCAGGGCGGTCCCCGCGGGAAGGGTGTCGACTATCCCGTGCAGCACCGGCTCCTCGACCTCGATGTACGAGTTGGGCAGCGAGTCGTACACCGCCGACCAGGAGGCGTAGCCCTCGGCCAGGCCGAGTTCGCTGACGTCGCTGTCCCCTCCCGGCAGCTCCGCGTCGCCCGCGACGAAGCGCCGGATGTCCTCGACGCGCTCCTTGAGGAACTTCTCGTCCCCGTCCAGGGCGTGCCGCAGCAGCGCCAGGCCCTCGATTCCCAGGACGAGTTCTCTCACTCGAAATTCATTGCTCATGCCAAAGCCTCGCTCTCGACCGGAGGTGAAGGATTCGCGGTGGCCGGTCGGGTCCCGCTGAATTCCGACTACCCGGCCCGGCGGTAGAGGACTCTCCCGGTCCGCTTCGCTGTCCGAAAGGCGGTGCTGAATGACCGGTTCCACAACATCGTTGCCCGCAATTCGCGGAACACCCTACGATGGCGGGCCGAAGCCGCCGGACACCTATTCGCCGGCCGTTCGCTCTGCTGGGAGGCGGAATGATAGAGGGATATCTCGGCAGGGAAAGCGTCACCTCCGGGGAGGAGCTGGCCGTGCACGTCTCCACGGACGCCGCCCGGTTCCGGCTGAGGTTCTACCGGCTGGGCGGGGGCCTGGACCTGGTGGCCGAGACCGGCCCGCACCCCGGCTCGCTCCACCTGCCGCCCCCGCACCCCGACGGCGTCCCCGGCCGGGTCTCGCCCGCCCGGGGCTGGGACTGGCCGCCGCTCACCCTGCCCGTGCCGGAGCACTGGACCCCCGGCATGCACGTCGTCCAGTTCGTCGAGGACGGCGACGACCCGCCGCTCCTGGACGCCGCGAGCCTGGAGGGCCCGGCCCGCGAGTTCTTCGTCGTCCGGCCCCGGCGGCCCGGCAGCCGCTCCCGCATCCTCTACAAGAAGTCCACCTTCACCCGGCACGCCTACAACCGCGCCGACCGCCCGGGCGAGGAACGCGGCGCCAGCCTCTACGACCACCCCGTGTACCTGCCGGACGGCGAGCCCCGCGGGCACCGGCTGAGCCTGCACCGGCCCGGCGGAATCATCGACCTGGCCTACTGGGACGCCCCTTTCATCGGCTGGCTGGAGCGCAACGACTACCCCGTCGAATTCTGCACGGACCTCGATCTGCACGAGGACCGGGAACTATTGTCCTCGTACGATCTACTGCTCAGCGTCGGCCATGACGAATACTGGAGCGAGGCCATGCGCGGCCATGCCGAGCAATTCGTCCGGGGCGGCGGGAACATCGCCTTCCTCAGTGCCAACACCTGCTGGTGGCGCATTCACCCGACCGACCGGAACACCGCCTTCGTGTCGGACACCGACCACCACGTCGGGGACGAATACCCGCACCTTCCCGCGACCGACCAGTGGTGGCCGGCGCAGCCCGACGGCGTGGGCCGTCCGGAGAACTCGCTCACCGGGGTGAGCTTCCGCAACGGCGGTATGTGGGCGAGCGCGCAATGGCCCGGGAACCGTCCGCGCGAGGGGTACACGGTGCAGCACGCCGACCACTGGGTCTTCGCCGGCACCGGTCTGCGCGACGGCTCTGACGGCGGTGAGCCCGACCGGCTGGGCGAGGGCACCGCGCTCATCGGGTACGAGTGCGACGGCGCCGCCTACGACCGCGACGAGCACGGCGTCGCGCGCGCCACCGGCGAGGACGGCACTCCCGCCTCCTTCCTGATCCTGGGCATCCACGTCCTCCACCCGGTCCACGAGGACTTCCACGACTTCAAGTGGGACCACTGGAACGGCCCGGCCCGGGAGCCGGGCATCACCAGCCCCCGGGCCGCGACCATGGGCCTCTACACCGCCGGCGGCACCGTGTTCTCGGCGGGCACCACCGACTGGCCGGTGGTCTGCGGGAACGACCAGGACGCCGGCGTCGACCGGGTCACCCGCAACCTCCTGGACCGGCTGCGGCACCGCTCGCCACGAGGCTGAGCAGCTCCTCCAGCCCGCGGATCCGGGCCGCCCCCTCCGGCAGGGGCGGCTCGGACCCGACCACCGCCGGGTCCGGCCGGCACAGGTGGACGGACGGCATCCCGGCCGTGAGCGGGCCGAGCACGTCCGGCGCCCACATGTCCCCGACGAACAGCACCTGCCGGGGCGGCAGTCCGCACTTCTCCAGCAGCGTCCGGTAGATCAGCGGGTGCGGCTTGCGCGCGCCCGCCCGGGCGGAGCCCACCACGACGTCGGCCAGGCCGTCGAGGCCGACCTCCGCCAGGCAGTCCTCCAGGTTCCAGAACCAGTTGGAGCAGATGCCGACCAGCAGCCCCCGGGCGCGGAGCTCCCCGAGGACGGCGCGAGCGTCCTCGAAGAGCTCCAGCCGGACGGCCTTCATGGCCCGGTCGATCTCCTCGACCAGGCCCTCCAGCTCGTGCCCGGGCACCCCGCAGTCGAGGGCCCTGCGCCGGAGCCGGTCCAACTCCCAGCGGTGGTAGTCGGTTTCCGTGGCGGAGTGGGCCGCGTGCTCCTCTCCCTCACCGGGGCCCACCGCCCACTGGTCGCCCCAGCGGGCGCCCTGGGCGGACAGGCCCCGGCGGTCGAAGATCGCGCGGTGGTCGGGCGGCAGCGGCTCGACCATCCGCGCCAGCGTCCCGTAGAAGTCGAAGACGACGGCGCGGACCTCCGGCGTCGGCACGGACGGCATCCGGGCCGGCCTCAGTAACGGCCGTGCCGGCGCGGGAAGTAGTCCTGCAGATCGCCGTCCCGCTCGATGTCGACGGTCGCACAGTGCAGGCCGCCGCCGAACGGGCCGACCGCCCGGAACGGCACCGGGACGATCTCGAAGCCGTAGGAGGCCAGCTGCTCCGACAGCCGGACCTCCTTCTCCTCGATGCACAGGGTGTTCTCGTCGATGTTCAGCATGTTCCCGGCGAGCCACGGGCTGCAGAACGAGAGCTTCGGCGGGTGGTCCCAGCTCGCCGGCTGGACCGCCTCGATGATCTCCCAGTCGTTGAGCCGGAAGAACTCCATCAGCTCGGCGTCCGCGAGCCGCTCGCCGCAGTGCAGCACGAGCCCCGGGCGCAGCGGCACCCAGGTCGCGTCGATGTGCAGCGGGTGGGTGTTGGTGGAGGTGACCGCGTGCACCCGGTGGTCGGGGAAGTGGCGCTTGAGCCACTGGTAGCCGCTGCGGTTGGTGACGAAGGACAGCTGGACGAAGAGGTCCTTGCCGAAGCGGGCGACGTCGGCGGCGTCGAACAGCGGTTCGGCCTCGGTCAGCACCAGGTCGTAGTCGCGGACCCGGGCGAGCTGCTCCTCGGTCGGCAGGTCGTTGTAGGTGTCCCAGAACTTGGTGTTGTAAGAGGCGTCGGTCAGCCGCGGCTTCGGCGCGGCCTCCCAGCGCATGCGCTCGTCGGAGTCGAAGAGGTTCTGCAGCAGGGGCCGGTAGGCGAGGTACTCGTGCCAGCGGCTGCGGTAGGACATCGTCGCTTCCAGGACCTCGTTGCCGACGGTCAGCAGCAGGTCGCGGGGCGGCATGCAGCCGAACATGGAGTCCTGGGTCCAGTCGGGCGTGGAGACCTGCTGGTTGAAGTCGAGGGGGGTGGGGCGGTCCACCCTGATGCCCCGGCGGCGCAGCATCTCGGAGAAGTTGTCGAGCTGCTCCTCGGCCTCGGCGACCATGTCCTCGGGCATCGGCCCGTAGGTGCCCAGGGGGAAGCCGTCCTCGGGGTAGTCCCGGCGCACCGCGTGCTCGGGTGCCTGGACCACGGTGCCCTCGGCCCGGCCGACGATCACGTGGCGCAGCGGGTCCCAGCCGTTCCAGGCGTTGACCCGGACGGGGCGGGAGGAGTCGTCGGGAGTCTCATCGGTCGAGGTAGTCGTCTGCTCGGTCACGTAACAAGCCCTTCGTATCGGGATCACGTGGGTGCAGAGGCCTAACCTGCGGGTACCGCCCGGGAGGAGTCAAGGGTTGATCTCTATGCGGGACACTGAACGTCATCTTCCGGCCGAATGTCTGGACCTCTGGGACTCTTGGCGATCAGACGGGTAATCAGATGGGTACCCCCATAGCGAACTTGGAGACCTCATGGCCATTCGCATGTCCTATCGCCCCCTTGTCCTCACGTTTCTCCTGTCTCTCGCTGCCACCGGCTGTAGCTCCGGGTCGGGCAGTGGCTCCGAGTCGGGCGGCAAACTGACGGTGTGGCTGGCCGTGGACGCCCAGGAGAGTTGGCCGCAATTGGTCCAGTCCACCAATGAGCGCTTCGCCAAGGACCACCCCGGGGTCACGGTGGACGTCCAGTACCAGCAGTGGACGACGAAGAACCAGAAGCTGGATGCCGTCCTCGCCGGGAAGAACGTTCCCGACGTGGTCGAGATGGGCAACAGCGAGACCACCAACTACATCGTCAACAACGCCTTCGCCCCGGTGGACCCGGCGAAGTTCGACCAGTCGGACACCTGGCTGCCGGCGCTCGCCGACGCCTGCCGTGCCGACGGCAAGACCTATTGCGTGCCGTACTACGTCGGGGCCCGGATCGCCATCTACCGCACCGACCAGTTCGCCGCCGCCGGTGTCGCGGCCGCCCCGAAGAGCTACCCCGAGCTGCTCTCCACACTGGACAAGCTGAAGGCCACCCTGAGCCCCCAGGACCCCAACTACTCGGCGCTCTACCTCCCCGGCCGCTACTGGTACGCCGCCATGGCCTTCGTGAAGGACGCGGGCGGCGAGATCGCGGTGAAGGAGGGCGACAAGTGGAAGAGCACGCTGGCCTCGCCGAAGTCCGTGGCCGGGCTCACCGAGTGGAAGCGGCTGATCGACACGTACTACGTCGGTGACCGGGCCAAGGACAACAGCGACCAGCCGGCCGTCGTCGGCCAGGGCCGCGTGGGCGTCTTCTACGGCAACACCTGGGAGTCCGACATGGCCTCCGACGAGCGCTCCGGCGGCGACCCGAAGCTGAAGGACAAGTTCGGCACCTTCCCCTTCCCCGGCCCGTCCGGCAACCTCCTGCCGCCCTTCCTCGGCGGCTCCACCCTGGCGGTGCCGGCCAAGTCGACCCGCAAGGACCTGGCCGCCGACTGGATCAAGCTGTTCACCGACCGGGAGTCGCAGAAGACCCTGATCGAGGTGAACACCCTGCCCAACAACACCGGCCAGCTGGCCGAGGTCGCGGCGGGCGGCATCAACGGCCCGGCGGCCCAGGCCGCGGCGACCGGGGGCTGGATGACCCCGTTCGCGCCCGGCTGGACGTCGGTGGAGAAGTCCAACATCCTGCCGGAGATGCTGGAGCGCATCGCCAACGGCAAGCAGTCCGTCGAGGAGGCCGCCCGTGAGGCCGACCAGCGGATCAACGAAGTGATCAATGAGCGCTGACCGGGGCCGGCGGCGGCGTCCCACGCTGCTGCCGTACCTGTTGATCGCCCCCACCGTCCTGGCGCTCGTCCTGGTCCTCGGCTACCCGCTCGTGGACATGGTCGTGCTCTCCTTCCAGGACATGACCCGTGAGCAGCTCTTCAGCGGCGACTCGCCGCCGTGGGCGGGGCTCGACCAGTTCAGCAAGATCCTCGGGGACGGCTTCTTCTGGACGGTGGTGGGCCGCACGGTGCTCTTCACCGCGGTGACCGTCGTGCTCACCGTGGCCCTCGGGCTGTTCACGGCGCAGCTGATGCACCGGGTCTCCCCCTGGGTGCGCGCCGTCATCTCCGGAGTGCTGGTCACCGTGTGGGCGATGCCCGCGATGGTCGCGGCGTCGATCTTCCGCTGGCTCTTCGACACCGACTACGGCGTCACCAACTGGGTGCTCACCAAACTGCCGGGGGTCGACATGACCCACCACAACTGGTTCATCAACCCCTGGCAGGGGTTCTCCGTCATCGTCGCCGTCGTGGTGTGGGGCTCGCTGCCGTTCGCCGCCATCACCCTGCGGGCGGCGCTGGCGCAGGTCCCGCACGAACTGGAGGAGTCCGCGGTCCTGGACGGCGCCCGGCCGTGGCAGGTCTTCCGGCACGTCACCGTCCCGGTGATCAGACCGGTCCTGCTCATGGTCACCACGCTGAACGCGATCTGGAACTTCGGCGTCTTCAACCAGATCTGGCTGATGCGCGGCGGCCTGCCCGAGCGGGAGTACTACCTGCTCGGCGTCTACTCCTTCATCGAGTCCTTCGCGGTGAACCGGTACAGCACCGGAGCCGCGATCGCGATCGTGACCGTCGTGCTGCTGCTCGCCGGATCGGTCGTCTACCTGCGCCAGATGCTCAGGACGGGGGAGCTCGATTGAGACGGCAACGCTCGCTCGGCCACGACCTCCTCGGGCTGCTGGTCGCCGCGGTGATCGGCTTCCCCATCTACTGGATGGTGCTCACCGCGTTCCGGCCCGCCAACGAGATCCTCAGCCTGCCGCCGAGGTTCTGGCCGGGCCGGCCCTCGTGGGACAACTTCTCCCGGGCCCTGGGTTCGGAGACCTTCTGGGACAACGTCCGCTCCAGTGTGCTCATCGGCCTGGGCACCGTCGTGGTGTCGCTGGTCATCGGCACGCTCGCGGCGTTCGCCCTCGCCCGCTTCCGCTTCAGGGGCCGCAAGGCCTTCGTCGTGGTGATCCTCGTCGTCCAGATGGTGCCGCTGACGGCCCTGATCATCCCGCTGTACCTGCTGCTGAACGACGCCGGGCTGACCGACAGCCTCAGCGGGGTGATCCTCACCTACCTGGTGTTCACCCTGCCGTTCACGGTGTGGATGCTGCGCGGATTCATCGACGGGGTGCCCGTGGAACTGGAGGAGGCGGCCATGGTCGACGGCTGCGGCCGCCTGGGCGCGTTCCGCCGGGTGGTCCTGCCACTGCTCGCCCCCGGCATCGTCGCCACCTCGGTCTTCGCGCTCGTCCAGGCCTGGAACGAATACGTCCTCGTCTACATCCTGTTGTCCACTCCTGAGAAGCAGACCGTCAGCATCTGGCTGGTCTCCTTCACGACCAGCCGAGGGACCGACTACGGCGGACTGATGGCGGGTGCCACACTCACCGCCCTGCCCGTCGTGGTCTTCTTCCTGATCATCCAGCGCCGGATCGCCTCCGGCCTCGCCGCCGGCGCGGTGAAGGGCTGACCCCGCACACCCGTACCCGGCTCCCCCGGTCGCACCCCGTTCACGTCCACAGGAGGACTCCGTGACGCACGACCGTCTCGACCTCGTCTCCAAGCTGTACCAGCCATCAGGCTGGCCCCGCGTCCTGCAAGTGGCCGAAGGGGCCGCCTCGGACGCTCCGCTCGTCGTCGACCTCGACCCGACGACCTTCTGCGATCTCGCCTGCCCCGAGTGCATCAGCGGCAAGCTGCTCAACCAGGGCCGCTTCACCCCCGAGCGGCTCGCCGCGCTCGCGGAGGAACTGGTCTCCATGTCCGTCCGCGCCGTGGTCCTCATCGGGGGCGGCGAACCGCTCGCCCACCGGGGCACCCGCCGGGTCCTGCGCATCCTCGGCGAGGCCGGCCTGGCCATCGGGGTCGTCACCAACGGCACCATGATCGACAAGAACCTCGACGAACTCGCCGCCTACGCCTCCTGGGTCCGCGTCTCCATGGACGCGGGCACCTCGGAGACGTACGGCCTCTTCCGCCCCGACCGCAAGGGCCGCAGCGTCTTCGACAAGGTGGTCGCCAACATGCGGCTGCTCGCCGAGGCGAAGACCGGCGCCCTCGGCTACTCCTTCCTCGTCATGACCCGCCAGGAGCCGGACGGGCGGGTCGTCAGCAACCACACGGAGGTGCTGCAGGCCGCCGAACTCGCCCACGACATCGGCTGCGACTACTTCGAGACCAAGGCGATGTTCGACGAGGAGCACCACGTCATCCAGGTCTCCCAGGACCTCCTCGACTCGGTCGACAGCCAGCTCGCCGAGGCCGCCCGGCTGGAGAGCGACACCTTCCAGCTCATCAACTCCTCGACTCTCACCTCGCTGCGCCGGCACACCGGGCCGGTCCAGCCCAAGGACTACCACCGCTGCTCGATCGCCGAGCTGCGCACCCTGGTCACCCCGTCCGGGGTGTACATCTGCTCCTACCACCGGGGCAACCCGCTGGCCCGGATCGGCGACGCCGTCACCGACAGCCTGCCCGACATCTGGAAGACCTCGGACCGCGGCATCATCGACCCGAGCCGGGACTGCCGCTTCCACTGCGCCCGGCACCGCTCCAACCTGGAGCTGGAGCGGATAGCGGAAGGAACGGGCGCAGTCCCCCCCGGAGAGGACTACGACCCGTTCCTGTGACCGTGGCCGCGGTCGGCGTCAGCCGGTGCTGACGCCGACCCGGTCCCCCGCCCGGGCACTCCGGCTCCCCGGAGCCGCCCGGGCGGGGATCACGCGTGCCCCGGGGAAGGGGCCGCGCAGCGCGTCGGCGAGCCGCGCGGCCACCCCGGGCAGGTCGGCCGCCGGGCAGACGCCGACCAGCGAACCGCCGCCGCCGGCACCGCTGAGCTTGAGCGGCAGCGCGGCGGACCGCAGTGCCAGCTCCCGCAGCTCCTCCAGGAGCGGGGTCGACATCCCCTGGAAGTCACGCATCGCCGCGTGCGCCCGGCTCATCGCCTCCCCCAGCGCCTCGTGGTCGTGCCCGCGCAGCGCCGCCCAGGCGGCGCCCGACGCGCGGTCGGCCTCCGCCCGGTAGGCGGCGAGGTCGGGGTCGCCCGCCGCGAGCTGCGCCCGCACCGTGCGGATGTGGTCGGCGGTGTTCTTCCGGGTGCCGGAGTCCACCACGACCACCCCCCAGTCCTCCGGGAACTCCAGCCGCTCCCTGACCACCGGCAGGCCGCGCTCGCGCCCGTCGATCAGCAGGGCGCCGCCCTCGGCGACGGCGAGGTGGTCCATGCCGCCGCCGTTGAAGCGGGCGAACTCGAACTCGTACGCCCACTGGACGAGTACGGCGTCCGGCGTCCTGTCCGGCCCCGCCTGCTCCACCGCCTGCGCGAACGCCCGGAACAGCGCCACGATCAGCGCCGTGGACGAGGACAGCCCGCTGGCGGCGGGCGCCTCGCTGCCGACGCGCACGGCCGGCGGGGGGCCGGCCGCCCCGGGCAGCCGCTCGCCCAGGAACGCCCACACCTGCTCCGGCCAGTCGCCGTCCGTCCGCTCCGGCGCACCGGACGGGCCGGACGGGCCGTCCGGCAGGACCTCCACCGTGGTCGGCAGGTCGAGGGCCAGGCTGACCGAGCGGCCGTCGCCCAGCCAGTCCAGGTCCTCCCCCGACAGACACGCCCGACACGGCACCGCGACGCGGATCGCTTGCTCTTCGCTCACCTTGCCCGAAACCTCCCGTCGGTGCGGAACTCGCGGTACATCTCCAGTACGACCCGCGTGGGCGGGTGCAGCGGCGCCGGCGGATCGTCGAGGGGCCGGAACTCCGCCCGGCGCACCTCGTCGGCCCCCGGGGAGAGCTCCCCCGACCAGCGCCGGGCCTCGAAGCACAGCGCGAAGCAGTGGTTGACGTCCCCGTTCGGGTACGTCACGGTGTGCACGGCCGGGTCGGACAGCGAGCCGAAGGCGACCAGGTCCTCCTTGTCGACCCGCAGCCCGGTCTCCTCCGCCACCTCCCGGACGGCGGCGTCGGCGAAGCCCCCGTCCTCCTCGCAGGCGCCCGCGGGAAGCTCCCACACGCCGTTGTCGGCCCGCTGCTGGAACAGCCCCCGGCCCGCCGCGTCGATCAGTAGGACCTGCGCACCCGGCACCAACAGCCGTCTGCCGCCCACCTTCTGACGCAGCGACCAGACGTACGACCCGACATAGCCCATGCCGGCACCCCCTCCTCCGACGTCCGCCCCCACGGCGGACGTCACGGGGCCACAGACTGTCACGCGCGGTCCTCGGCGAGCCAGCGCGGCACCGCCTCGGGCGTCCGCTCCAACCAGCGCACATAGCGGTCGACGCCCTCCGCGACGCCGATCCGGGCCTGCCAGCGCAGCAGCTCCCGGGCCCGCTCGGTGGAGGCGTAGCCGCCGAGCGGGTCGCCCTCGGGTCGCGGGGTGACGATCCGCTCCGCGTCCGGGAAGTAGGGCATGAGCAGGTCCGCGACGTCCCGGACCGCCGTCGGATGCCCGGTCCCCACGTTCACCGTCCGACCCGCCATCCCCTCCTCGACGAGCGCCAGCGCGGTCGCCTCGGCCACGTCCTGGACGTGGATCATGTCGCGCACCTGGACACCGCCGCCGTTCAGGCGCATCGGCCGGCCGAGCTTGGCCTGGAGCGACAGCCAGGGAACCATCCAGGAGTGGCTGCCCGGCTTCGGGATCTGCGGGTCCCCGTAGACGGAGAAGTAGCGCACGATCGCGTACTCGGCCCCCGACGCCGACCCGAGCATCAGCCGGGTCTGGTGCTCCGCCCACAACTTGCCGTTGGCGTACACCGACAGCGGGAACAGCGCCTGGTCCTCGTGGAACATGTGCGGACCGGGCGAGTCGGTGGGGCCGTCGCCGTACACCGACGCGGAGGAGACCAGCACCAGCCGGCGCACCCCCGTCCGGGCCAGCTCCTCCAGGACGACCTGGGTGCCCTGCACATTGGCCCGGAACGCGATGTCGGGGTCCCGGGTGCAGGCGGCGACATCCGCGTAGGCGGCGGCGTGGACCACGTAATCGGCGTCCCGGAGCAGCCCGGCGACCGCCTCGCGGTCGCAGACGTCCCCGACGACCAGCTTGGCCCCGGTCTTCTCCACCCCGAATATCGCGTGCCCGTTCTCGGGGTAGGCGTCCATCCGGTCCAGGACGGTCACCTCGGCACCGACCTTGCACAGCAGGGCGGTGAGCCGGCTCCCCACCAGGCCCCCGCCTCCCGTCACCACGATGCGGGAGTCGCGAAGCTTCTCCAGCCGTGCCTCGACGCTCTCACCCCCGTCGGTTCCGGCTTCGTTCAACGGCGCGTGCGATCCAGCAGACATAGGGGTTCCCTCCGTTAAGACGGCGAACTCTCAACTCTCAGCTCTCAACTCTCAAAACGCGCTCACACACAGCCACACGCTTCACACGCAAGGTGGTGTGCCAGTCCAGCATCCTTGGGACACCAACCGTTACACCAGTGCTAATTCGGCACTCTTGCCAGCCTCCGGCGTGATCCGTACTGTCCGGAATCGATGGCACCCGCAGTAGCCGATTACGACACGAGTGCCACCAAGTCCCCCACACCCCATCGGAAAGAGGGAAACCACGTGACGCGCCATCAGCTCAGCGGGGTGGTCATGACCCACCCCAAGCGCCGGCACGCCGCCGAGCGGATGGCCATGGCCGCACCTCCGGGCGCGCTGCGCGTCGTCATGGACCCGGACCCGACCGGCACTCCCTCGGTGCTGCGCACGGCGCTCGCCGCATGGGACTCCGTCGAGGACGGCGCCACCCACCAACTCGTGGTCCAGGACGACATGCTGTTGTCCGAATCGTTCTTCGAGCGGGTCCACCTCGCCATCGAGGCGATGCCGGACGCGGCGCTGGCGCTGTTCGCATTGTGGGACTCACGCAACGGGGCCGCGATCCGCTTCGGCGCCATGGCCGGCGCCCGCTGGGTCGGGGCGGTCAACGAGTACTTCCCGTGCGTCGCGATCGTACTTCCCCGAACCGTCGCCGAGGGCTTCGTCCGCTACGGCCGCGCGCGCCTCGGCGGCTGGCCCGACGACATCCTGATGCACCGTTACCTGACCGACCTCGGCGTCCCCCGCTACGTCTCCGTCCCCAACCTCGCCGAGCACCAGGACCACGGCTCGATCTCGGGCAACGCCTTCCGCGGCCCGCGCCGCTCGGTCTGCTTCCTGCCCGGCGACCGCCCCGGCGACGAGGCGCTGAACCTGACCGGCCTGCGGGTCCTGCCGTTCTTCAAGTACGGCGTCGCGCGCTGCACGGTGCGGGTCGACGGCCCCGGCCCCGAGCGCTGGCTGCACATGGACTGCGAGCAGTACCTGCGCGGCCTGGAACTGCCCCGCACCCTGCTCGCACCGCCCGCCGGCCCGGAGTCCGACGCGTCCGACGTCCGGGGCACCTGGCTCACCGCCCTCGCCATGGGCCACGAGGCCGCCCGCCTCGGCCTGGACCCCGACGGCTCCGCACCCGCCGTGCGGCCCGAGGTGTACGCCGAGGCGATCGCCACCATCGGCTCCGGCGGCATCAGCAACACCAGCACCGAGGAACGGATCGCCGAACGCCGCGAGATCCTGGCCGACGTCGCCCGGCGCGCCCTGGCCGCCGGCCACGAGGCCGCCGCCGGCCCGTCCCCCCGCCGCCCCCGCCGCCCCGCCGGCCTCACCGTACGCGGCGGCGCCTCACCGCTCGGCGAGCACCTCGCCCGCCGCCTCACCGACCTGGCCGGCCCCGACGCCCCCCTCGACGCCGTCCTCGACCTGACCGGCCTGCGCGAGGGCTCCCCCGCCCGCCGGCTGACGGTCCACCTGCCCGACGACCCGCGCCCCTACACCCTCGCCGTCGGCGAGGTCTACGGCCCCGGCTGCTCCCGCGACACCCTCATCGGCCGCATGGTGTGGGACGCCCTGCGCAGCCTCCCGATGACCGTCCCGGGCGCCCCCGACACCGAGATCCACCCCGTCTACGTCGACGACCTCGCCGACGCCGTCCTCACCGTCCTCCGCACCCGCCCCGCCCCCCACACCCTCACCGTCGCCCCCGAGGAGCCCACCACCCTCGCCGACCTCGCCGACACCATCCACACCGCCGTCCGCCCCGTCCCCATCCACCCCTCCCCCACCCCCGCACCCCCGACCCCCACCCACCCCCTCCCCGCCACCACCCCCCGCCCACCCGCCTGGACCCCCACCACCCCCCACCCCAAGGGCCTCCACGCCTACTCCCAATGGCTCGCCTACGAGGGCACCCTCCTCACCGTCGTCTGACCTCCGGCCCGATCCCGCCTCCCGCGCCGGCCGGCCGTCGCGGGAGGCGCACGGCCGTCTCCGCTCGCGGGAGGACGACTCGGCCGAGGTCCGCGTCGGCCGCCGCGGGCCGCCGACGGGTCAGGAATCAGCGGACCAGGAGCAGGCCGCAGCTGTAGGCGCGGGCGTGGCCGATGCCCTGGGTGAGCGCGGAGACGAAGGCCTGCGGGTCGGTGATGGTGAGGGACCCCCGGATCTCGGCCCGGGCGATCCGCAGGCCCTGGTGGGGACGCGGGCTGGACACCCTGGGCAGGACACGCAGGGCCAGGCGGTCGAGGTCGGCATCGGCCCCGATCCGGACCACGCCGTCCGGGGCGACCGCCGGCTCGCCCGCTGCCTGGAGCCGGCGGGCGAACCACTTCTTCACATGCTCCGGACCGGTGTGCGCCATCCGCGTACCCCGGCCCCGGCGTTCGGCGCCGGGGGCCTTCGGAGCGGCCGGCCGGCTGCTGACCGGGTTGAGGACCGTTCGGAAGTCCACTTGCTCCCCGGTCCGGAACGTACGGTCCACGACCAGGCCGGACGGCTCCTCCACCAGGGCGTCACGCGGCACTCGGCTCCAGTCGCCAGGCACCGAGGACTGCACCACCAGGGAGAGACGGGCGCTGCGGAGGTCGACGGCCCAACTGGAGAGCACGCGCAACTGGGCCCGGGCGTCCTTGCTGCCGTCCTCGACCCAGCCCAGGAAACCGCTCATCACGTTCCTGTGCATGTCCTGGGCGTCGATCAGGGCCCTGGCTGCGTAGGGATGCCTCGCGTCCAGCGTGATCAGCGTGTGGGTGCTGACGAACCGGGCCTCCGCCGCGACGGCGGGACGGGGCTCGGTACGAGGGGTGGTCACGGGATGATGTCCCATTCGACGGCGGACGGGGAGATGGTGACGCGGTGCTGGACCTCCCAGCGCCGGCGGTGGACCGGACCGCTCGCGAGGAACTTCCCGGGCTGGTCGCGGACCGGCCCGACGCCCGGCAGCGGGCGCGGGCTCTCGATCCATGCCCAGGGGCGCGCGCCGTCCCCCGCGACCGGCCCGTCGGCGGCCGACGGCAGCAGCGCCCGGCCCTCGAACGCCTCCATCAGCGTGCCGGGCACGATGCCCAGGCAGAGGTCGCCCGAGGGCGGGCAGGACTTGCGGCCCAGCCAGAGCAGCCGCTTCGGGTGCTCCAGGGCATGGGCGATCCGTTCGAGCAGCCCCGGATCGGTGTGCTGGAGGCCGACCAGGAAGGCGGCGTCGGACAGGTACCAGCGTTCGGTGATCATCGAGTGGCGGCCGACCTCACCCGAGACCAGCACCCCGGAGACCGGGTCGGCCGCGATCCGCTTCGGCGCCCCGTACCAGGACGCCAGGTCGTGGCTGCCGAACGGCCCGGCCTCCGCCCCGGCCGGGCGGTCGGCCACGGGCACGGCGGCCGCCCGCCGGTGGTCCGTCGCCAGGTCGCGCGGACGGACCGGATAGCGCCCGCCGCCCACGGTCTGGTAGTCGCGCACCGGGGTGCCCGGGCGATCGGCACGGACCCCGAAGAGGACCGACGCGAGTTCGCCGAGCGGCTCCTCCCGCTCAAGGCCGAGGGCCGCGGCGCACAGTCCGATCACGCCGGACTTGGTCGGCCGGCTGTGGGTGTCCCGCTGCGCGAACCGGCTCCTGACGCCCCAGGACTGCAGCGGCCCGGCCAGCCGGATGAGCAGCACCAGCGGTGCGCCGCCCGCGGTGGAACCGTCGGTCACCGGATCAGGCCCTCGATGGAGTCCACGACGTCCACGGCACCCGTGGGATCGGCCTCCTGCAGCAGGTCGTCGACCTGCGGGCTGTAGGTGAGGAGCCGCGCCGAGTGCAGGTCCGGGCGCCGCCTGCTGACGAACAGGTGGTGCCGCAGGAGTCGGCGGACCGCCGCCAGGCCCGCCGGCCCCTCGCCGCCGCCGTTCCCGGGGTTCTCGTCCACGGGGTTCTCGAAGGCCGCGGCATAGTTGTACGGGCGCTCGCCCTCGAACGCGAGCACCAGGGTCGGGAGTGAGCCGGTGGAGGCGGTGGAGTTCTTCTTCGCCTCGGGGAAGGCCTCCACGAAGGCGTTGACGAACTCCTGCTCCCCGGCGGCGGCCGTGTCCTCCGCCTCCTCCGCCGTCATGCCGGCCCGCCGCAGATTGGCGCGGAGCAGTTCGCGGTCCAGTACGGCGTGCCGGTAGAACGTGCCGGAGATCAACGACTGGTACCCGGTCATGCCCGCGCCCGCGTCGTCGGCCGAGTCGAGGAAGCTGAGGGCGTTGCGCTTGCGGTCCAGCTTGGCGTCGTCGGCCGCGGCGTAGAAGTCCTCGACCTGCTCGGCGGCGTGCACGGTGAACGCGTGGCCGGTCTGCACCGCGCCGTCCACGTTGGGCGAATCCGCGATCTCGGCGAGGAACCGTCCGTAGAGGGCGATGTCCACGGCGTCCCGGGGCGCGATGGCGAGCAGCACGGCGTCGCGGGTGGTCTTGGGCAGAGACGGGAGGCCGGCGACGGACGGCTCGGCGGACGGCTCGGCGGACGGCTCCTCCCCCTCGTCCGGGTTCTCGGCCTTCTTCGCCGCCCCGCGCCGGGACTTCTTCGCCGCCGCCGCGTTCTGGGCCGCGAGGTACTCGTCCCGCCACGTCCTGAGCGTGTCCGCGTTCCCGGCGATGTGCGCCGCGATCCTGCTGCCGGCATCGGTGGGAGCGAAGATCAGGACCTTGGTCAGGTTGGCCACGGTCTTCTTGGCCGGGTCGCCGAACTTGAGGCCGCTCGCCTCGATCACGGCCCGTGCGGTGCCCAGCGCCTCCTCCTTCTCCCAGCCGTACTCGGAGGCCAGCTCGGTCGCGGTCAGCAGCGCCCACTCCCGGGTTCGGATGCCCATGCTGCGCCCCTTGAGCGCGCCGATCCCGGCGTTGGCCCGGTTCCGGGCATAGACCCGTTCGGCCCTCCGACGGGCCTGGCTGGTGATCATGTGCCGTTCCACCCCGCCGTACACCAGGGACTTGGGCTGGCCGTTCTCGTCGCGGACCGGGAGCACCGCGACGAGCGTCTCCAGGAGGTGCAGCGAGAGGAACGGGCTTCGAGCGTTCGCGGTCACGCGGTCCTGTCCTTCTGATCGTTCTGCGTCTTGCCGATGAGGGTCCTGGCCTTGCCGGCCGGGGTGTGGAAGTCGACCGACCAGTTGTAGGCGATCCGGGCCCTGCGGTCGTTCCAGCGGATCAGGTCCTCGGTGAGCCGGCTCCACGACGGCGGGGCCTGGTCGCAGGACCGGAGCCGGACCACGGTGTGCTGCAGGTGCCGCCACGGCACCCGGCGACTGGCGACCACCCGCTCCACCAGCCGTTGCGCACCGGGGTTGTCCGGTCCGCGGCCGGTCCCGTCGCCGATCCGCGCCGCCGCCGCGCCGAGGCTCCCGTAGCCGTAACTGGGGCACGAACGCCCTTGGTGGTAGAGGGCGAACAGGATGGCCATCCGCTCGAACAGGTCGCGGTGCTCGGAGCCGCCGAACCAGCCGGCCCGGATGTGGGCGTTGGTCCGGGTGCCGGTTCGGCGCAGGTTGGCCAGGGTTCCGTACTCACGGTTGCGCACCAGGGTCGTGAGCCAGTCCACCAGTTCGGAGCTGTCGTGCGGGAAGGTGTCCCGGACGGGGAACTCGTCGGGGAGGCTGTCCTCAGTCATGGGCGATCTCCCCTCGGAGTTCGGCGGGGGCCTTGCCGTGGGTCATGTCCTGCTCGAACCGCTCCAGGGCGCGGGCCCTCGCCCGGTAGCCGCGCTCATTGGGCGGGAGGGAGTCGAGCTTGTAGGCGAGGTGCGTGCGGGCCAGCTCCACCAGTGTCGTGGTGTAGCGGTCGAGGGGGCCGGACACCGGGTCCTCCGGAGTCTCGAACCGTTGGTCGAGCACCCCGTGCAGGAGCCGGTCGAACGGCCCGGCCGCCTCGGGCCAGAACATCCAGCGGGCGTCGAACCTGGCCACCTGCCGGGCCTCGTCCGCCGCGTGGGCGGCCGAGTGGACGATCTCCGAGGCACGGGTCGCCGCGCGCTTCAGGCTCCACGCCAGGTACTCGGCGATGCGCGAGCCGCGCCGGGAGGCCCGGTAGAGGTGTCCTTCCATGCCCGGGGCGTAGGGGAAGGCGCCGTCGGTCCAGGAGAGCGGCAGCGTCTTGTTGGCGATGAGGCCGACCGCCCACAGGTGGTAGGGCACCTCCATGCCCCGCCGCTCGTAGGGCAGCGAGGCGAGCCTCGCGTACAGGCCCAGCCGGCGGTCCTTCACGGCGCTGTAGAGCGCGTGGGCCTGCTGCCAGAGCGCACGGCTGGGCGACGGCCAGAGAGGCTTGGCCAACCCGCCGGGAGCCTCGCTGAACACGGCGTCCTGGAGGTGCACCGGTTCGAGGTCGAGCACCTCGCCGGCACCGATCAGCACCCGGTCGACAACGACCGTGCCGTCCGCGGCGCGGTTCGGCCGCAGCAGGACGGAGCGGCCGAGCGCGCTGTGCAGGTCGGCCGGGCCCTCCGGCCGCCGGGGCCGGGCCTTCGTACGGAAGCCCCGGCGGTCGACGGTGCCGGACTGCCAGGAGGTGTTGAGCGCGCCGGACGGACCCTCGTGCGGATACAGGTTGAGCCGCAGCGTCTCGCCGAGCGTACCGCCGAGCGGGACCACGCGGATGCGGCCCTGCAACCGTCCGGTCGCCAGGTTGGTGACCGTGGGACCGAGTTCCTTTCCGGTGATCCGCGCCCGGCCGTACGTGGCGTACACGTGCTGGGTGAGCATGGTGCGGAAGGCCTCGGCCGCCGACAGCGTCTCGCCGTCCGCCAGGTGGTGGTGGTCGAAGAACTGGCAGTAGTCGCCCGCCCGTTCGATGACCAGCTGCGCCGTTCCGGTACCGCTCTCCCCGAACGACTTGGCGAGCATGGTGTTCTGTCCGAGCGGGGTGACCGGGTGGAACAGGTCCCAGCTGTCGACCGGCTGATCGGCCAGCCATCGTGCCGCGGTCACCAGGTCGCGCCGTTCGAGGATCCAGTGCTTCCACTCCGCGTCGGTCGCCGGCGAGGTCCCGGAGGCGAAGCAGATCGCGATGAGGAACTCGACGACCGCGACCGTCTCGCCGGGCGTCGCACAGTCGATCGTGCTCAACTTCTCCGACTGCTCGAAGAGTTCGCACAACGAAAGCAGGTCCTGGTCGCCGTCGAGCGTCACCACGGGAATGCACGGCTCGTGCCGCGGGTCCCAGCCGAGACGCTCCTCGGCCGGGACGGGGAACTTCGACTGAGGCAAAGGCGTCGCCCGTTCACTCCGCGTGATCGGGGTCATCCGACAAGGACCCCGAAGCCCATTGGGCTCCCGACCGTAGCACCGGGCGATCCGCCCCGTGGCCCGATCAGCCGGAATGCTCCACCGGGCCCGGGCGTCACCGCATGATGCGGCATCATATGACGGCGCCTTCAGCGGGAACGACGCCACCTGATGAGGGTGGTCAGGGTGGAGCGGGCGTCGCGGCGACGCTCCGGGGTGCGGGCCAGGACGGAGGCCACGGCGACGAAGGCGAGAACGGTGCCGTAGAGCAGCCCGGTGCCGGAGGCCAGGACGGCGGCCGTGGTGGCGCCGTGGGAGAGCGCGGGGAGCATGGACACGAGCGGATCCTTCCGTCGGAGGCCTGGGAGGCCTGGTCGATGACGGAAGAATCTGCTGGAGGGCCGGTGCGGCGCGATGTTCCGAAGACGTTTCCGCAGGTCAGCGCCATATACTTGACGGAGGGGCAGCGGAAATGGCTCGGGACGGGACCCCCGACGGGGCACGCAGGCGGTTCGGGGTGATGGTTCAGGAACTGCTCACGGCAAGCGGGGCCGGCCGGCGCGGTGCCGCGAGACTCGTCCCGGACGGCAGGCTGTCGGAGACCACGATCCGTCGCTGGTGCCGAGGTGAGCAGGCTCCCGCTTCCCCGGACGTCTTCTGGGAGTTGGTCGAGCGGCTGGAGGACCTCCGGGGCCCGCTGCCGCACACCCGCCCGGCCCTGGCCTCGGCACTCGCCGCCGCGCAGGCGGAAGCCGATCGAGGCCGGCGCCTCCAGAACGCCGGACGCGACGAGCGGACGATCATCGACGCCTTCGTCAATGACGAGGAACCGTCCGCCCCCTCGTACCTGTGGTGGCACGCAGAGCTCCCCGCCGGCAAGACCGCGCTGCTCACCTCGTTCGCCGAAGGTCCGCCCGAAGGCACCGACGTCCTGTTCTGCGGCATCTCCGGTCGACGGGGCACCGACACCCGCGCCGGCTTCGTCGCGGCACTGCACGAGCAGGCCCGGGTGCCCCGGCGCCGGAGGAGGGGCACCACCGAGGAGGAGTTCGAACGACTGCTCGCCAAGGCCGCGGCCGACAGCCGTCGGCGCAGGCGTCAACTCGTGCTGGTCATCGACGATCTGGACGCGGACCTCGCCTGGCCCGTGACCGATGCGGACCGAGCGGCGACGGAGAGCATCGCCGCCCTGCTCCCGGCCGAGCCGCCGAAGGACCTGCGGATCATCGTCTCCACCCGGCGGAGCACACCGGTCCCGGCGGATCTTCCGGCGCACCATCCGCTGCGCCTCCGCCGCTGCCTCCGCCTGCTCACACCCGGCCGCCGGAACGCCGAGGTCGAACAGGCGGGCCGAGCGGACCTGGAGCGGCTTCGCGCCGTCGACCTGGGCCGGGCCGTCACCGACCTGCTCGCGATCACCGGCGGCGGGCTGCGCATGACGGACCTCGCACACCTGGCGGGAGCCTCCGACGAGGAGGTGTCGCACCTGCTGAGCGGTCGGGAGTACCGGTGCGTCGTCCAGGACGACACCCTGACGCGAACGTTCAGGCTGAGCCATGCCGGCATGCCGGAATCGATCCGCAAGCAACTGGACGGCGCCGCCACCGAGCACTACCGCGACCGGCTGCACACATGGGCGGCGCAGTGGGCCGCGGCGGGCTGGCCGGCCGACACCCCGCCGTACCTGCTGGCGAACCAGCCGCGCCTGTGGGACGGCACCGACCGGCTCGGCCCGCTGCTGCTCGACCCGCGGTGGCAGCTCCGCGCCGCCGACGCCTTCGGCCCCGAGCTGCCGCTCCAACAGCTCCACGACTTCGCCTTCGAGTGCCCGGACGGGCTCGGCCCCGCCGTCCGGCTGGCCGCCGCACAGGACTTCCTGCGCCGCCGGGTGAACCGGGTACCGCCCAGGGCACCTGTGCTCTTCGCACTGCTGGGCGACCTCCCGCGGGGCCTCGCCATCGCCCGCTCGGAGCCGGAGCCCGTACTGCGGGCCGCCCGGTTGGCGGCGGTCGCGGTCGAGGCCGCGCGCATGTGGCATCCGGATGCCGCCGGGATCGTCGTCGAGGCAGCCGGCCTCGTCCTCCGAGCGGGTCACTTCACTCCGGCGGCAGGCAGTCTGGAAGACGGCTACGACGAACTCGCGGAGGCCGCGCGCACGCTGGCCGAGCTCGGCCGGAAGCCGGAAGCCCGGACCCTGTACCGCGCCGTGGCGCTCAGCGGCGCGACCGACATCGAGGCCCTGGCCCGGGCGGCGGCGCTCCTGTCCGATACGGACGGCACGGACCATCTTGCGCAGTTGGAGGAGCACGCGGAGCGGCTCGGCACGCTGGGCCCACGGTCCCAAGCGGTCGCCGTGGACATCTGGGCGACGATCGCCGCCGTGTCCGCCTCCCGCGGCGTCGCGAACGCGGACCGCATCCGGGATCTCTGCCGCGGACTGACCACGGCCGAAGGCCTGCCCGTGGTGGACGTCCTCGCGCTCGCGGCGTCCGCGCTCGTCAGCTCCACCGGTCGCACCAAGCAGGCCCAGGACGTACTCACGATGGCGAGAGCCTGTCTGTCCGCCGCACTGAGGAGCACGTCACCCGAGGACCGCGCCCACCGCGGGCGCGGGTTCTCCGGGACCATGGAACGTTTCGTCCGCGCCGAGGTGGCGGCCGGGTTCGGCCGGGCACCTCATCTCGAAGCCCAGAAGCTGGTGCTGGAGCTCAGCGCGGTCGTCCGCACCGGCGTCCTCGGTGACGACCTCCTGGAACGCGCGAGGACCTACCTGGCCTCCGTCGCCGAACGGCTGGCGGCCGAGGACGCCGCCGCTGCCGCGGCGAGGAGGGAGGAGAAGCTGGCAGCCCGCAGGGCCAGGGACGCAGAGGCCAGGAGGTTCGCCGACGAACGGGCAGCACACCGGCGCTCCGCTGCCGCGCGCCCGGGACACCGGCCGCCCGAGTCCCCGGTCGCGAAGGAGAGCAGGCCCACCGACACCGCGCACAGGAAGCCGGCGAAGGCCGGCGGGGGCGGGGAACAGCAATCGGCACCGTACTGTCCCGTGACACCGCTCCAGGACGCGGAGCACCTGGTCCGCAGCGGCAACCCCGAACTCGGGCGCGAGCGGCTGGAACAGGTACTCCGGTCCTCGCACCCCAGGACGCCGACCCTGATCAGCGGCCGTTGGGCCCGGGAACTCGTCCGGGCCCTCGGCACGGTGGGAGGGTTCGAACAGGCCGAACGGCTGGTCCTGGCCGCTCCGGAGCCCGACGGGCAGGCGCGCCGCTTCGCCGCGCTGTCCGTGGGCTGCTCACTCGGCGGGCACCGGACAGCGGCCACCGCCAACGCTCTCGCGGCGTCCCGACTCGTCGGCCGCACGGCGCGGTTCGCCGTCAAGACGGCCGTCGCCCAGGCGCTCGCCCATGCCGGCGACGCCGACGGCGCGGCGGAGATGGCCGGGCGGGCCGAGCCGGAGTCCGCCGGGCCGAGCACCCTTCGGACACATCGTGCGATGGCCGTCGTCGCCGCCGGACTGGTCCACAGTGCGCCACCACCCCACGATCCGGAGCCGTCCCGGTCCGCCGTCGAGCCGTGGCGCGGCCTGATCGGCCATCTGTCCAACCCGCTCCCGCTGGTCGCTCCCCTGCTCCTCGCCTCCCCCGAGCCGCGGCGCCCGACCCCCGAGCTGGGCGAACTGCTCGACCTCGCAGCCGGATTCGTCCACCGGGCGCGTCAGACCTGGGACCCGGAGTCGGCGCTGATCCTCGCGGTGCTGCGCCGGCTCGGCCTCTCGTGCGCCCCGGACCGCCCGGCGGACGAGCTGGACGTATGGCTGCGCGCCCTGCGCCCGGAACGGCTCCCCCGTGCCGGCCTCGCCCTGCTGAGCGCGCTGGACGGCGACCTCGCCGAGGTCCACCGCCTCGCGGAAGCCGCACCGTCACCGGCGGCTCGGGCCGACGTACTGGCCACCGCCGCGCACGCGCTGTCCGCCGCACCGGCCCCGCTGCTCACCGAGGAGGAACCGGTGGACGGCGCCCTCCGTCTCTGCCTCGCCCTCGTCCATGCCTGCACCGTCCGCCCCACCTGCGCGAACGCCCCCCGAGCAGCCGCCAGTACCCTCGTCCACGACCTCCTCACGGGCGGGGAGTGGACCCGGGCGATCCCCCTCCTGCCCGTCCTGGCCCCCGAGGCGCTCCCCGCTCTCGGCGACCTGGCCGTCGCCCACCTCGACCGCCTCCGGTCCGGCTGAGCCCTCCGGCTCGCGCCGCCGAGGACTACCGCGCCGCAGGAATCGCGAGATGGATCGCGGTGACCGTCGCCGCGGCATCTCCCGTCCCCTCTCCGCGCCGCCCGGGTGAGGTGCGGTGCGGTCCGCATCGCCCGGGAGGTGTCCGAACTGAGATCCTGTCAGCTCCCGGACGGGCGCCACAAGCAGCCGCCTGGCAGGGCGGGATGCGTCTCGTCCACCCGTTCGGGCTGCCAACACGCCTGCGGGCCGGGCGAGGACGCCCGGCCCGCAGCCGACTGCCTTGTCCGGAGGATCAGCAGGAGATCCCGGAGCCCGTCGGCACGCCGAGGAGCTGCGTGAACGCCTTGTAGCGGTTGACCCGGCTCTCGACCTGGCGCGGGTTCTTGCCGTCACACTCCAGTGCACCGTTGATCGAGCGGATCGACTGCCCGAAGCCCGCGCCGCTGATCATGGCGTCGTGCCCGGTGATCGGGCCCGGCCCGTTCTGGGTGTTCCAGTACCACAGGGCCGTCATCATCGCGACGGCCGGATCGGTCTCCACCAGCCAGGGGTTGTTCAGCAGGTCGATGCCGAGGAAATCACCCACCCGCTTGTAGTTGTAGTTCCAGCTCAGCTGGATCGGCCCGCGCCCGTAGTACGCCGCCTGTCCGGCCGGGCAGCCGTAGGGCTGGTCGGCGTCGCAGTAGTGCGGGTAGTTCGCCTCGTTGACCTCCTTGATGTAGTACAGGCCGGCGGTCTCGTGGCTGATGTTCGCGAGGAAGGCCGCGGCCTCCTGCTTGCGCATCGTGCTGTCACCGGTGTGCGCGAACGCGGGGAAGGCGTCCATGGCGTCCACCAGGCCCTGGTACGTGTAGGCGGGGTTCCGGTTCGGGAACATCTGGTTGAACTGGGCCTCGCTCACCACGAAGCTGTTCGGATACGGGTTGCCACCGGTTCCGCAGGTGTACGGAGCCCAGTAGTAGGTGCTCACCGCGGGGTTGTAGCCGGGGTTGTCGCGCTGGGCGACGTAGATCTTGCCGTCGGTGTACTTGACGATGTCGCGCGCCTGGTAGTTGGCGCCCTGCGACCAGGTGGGTGCGATCTCGCATTCGTCCGCCGAAGTGGGGGTGGCGGTAGAAGCCGCAGCCGGTACGAGGGCCGTGGCGGCCAGGGTCCCGGCCGCCATCAGGCCGACCAGCAGCGCCTTCACACGAGTTCTGAGCACGAGCTTCCCTTTCGTGCACCACGGACACGCCGAACGGACCCGGTGGGGGCCGGGCCGGCCGGCAGATGCCGTGCAGGAGGATGTTGGCGCACACTGAACCGCCCCGCGTTCACCCCGGTCAAGGCCCGACCGAACACGTTTTGCACGGCGCAACGACTTCTCCGACCCATTGAGGCGGAGCTCAAATCGACACTAGCGTTGGACTGTTGACGGCCAATTGGCTCGATCATCCCGCCGTCGGCCGCAGCCCGGCAGGATCACGGTGCTGCGGTGCACGGTCCGTTGAGAGCCGCCGCCTCCGCCGAGTGCCGCAAAGCACTTCGCCCCGCCGGACGAATCCAGCGGGGCGAAGTAGCCTGCACTCGCCGACAGCGCCCCTTCACCGGGACGGGGCTTCCGCAGCAGGCCTCAGCTCAGTCCTGCCAGGTTCGTGAGGCTCTTGGCCATCTCGGTGCACAGACCGGGCTCGATCATCTTCCCCAGCGCGCCGTCGATCGGGCCGCCGAAGAGCTCCAGCACCAGCTCCACCGAGCTGCCGGCCCCGGCGGGGCCCACCTCGATCGCGAACCGGGCGCCGACCTCGGTCGGCCCCTTGCCGGTCAGCTCCAGCCGGCTGCCCGGCTCGTGGGCGGTCACCGTCCAGAGCACCGGGGACGGCGGGCCCATCAGCTTGAGCAGCTGGGTGAAGCTCTGCCCCACCTCCAGTGCGGGCAGGCTCTCCTCCTGCCATCCGGAGTGCACACTGAGCCACTCCGCGTACCGAGCGCGGTCCGACAGCAGCTGCCAGGCCTCCTCCGGGGTCACGGCCAGCTCGATCGTGCTGATTCCCTTAGCCATGAGCGCTCCTCTGCACGGATAGCGTGTTCAGGCGGTCCACGATCGTGTCCACCAAGGCGTCCTGCTGGTCCTTCAGGTAGAAGTGCCCGCCGTCGAAGACGCTCAGCCGGTGCCCGCCCTCGGTGTGCTGCGCCCAGGCCTGCGCGCTCTCCTCGGAGACCCTGGGGTCCGAATCGCCGACCACCACGTGCACAGGGCAGCGCAGCGGCGGCGCAGGCCGATAGGTGTAGGTCTCGACGGCCTGGTAGTCGGCCCGGATCGCGGGCATGACCATCTTCAGCACCTCGGGGTCCGACAGCAGCGCCGAGTTGGTGCCGTCCAGCAGACCGAGCTCGTCGATGATGGCCTGGTCGGGCAGCCGGTGCAGGGCGTCCCGGCGGGCGGTGGCGGGCGCCCCGCGGCCCGAGGCGAAGAACATCAGCGGCGTCGTGCCGTGCTGCTGCTCGAACCGCTGAGCCACCTCGAAGGCCACCATCGCACCCATGCTGTGGCCGAAGAACACCAGGGGCCGGTCGGTGAACGGCAGCAGTTCCTCGGCGGCCAGCTCCGCCAGGGTCCTCAGATCGCCGATGCAGGGCTCCAGCCGGCGTTCCTGCCTGCCCGGATACTGCACCGCCAGGATGTCCAGTTCCAGCGGCACCGCCGCCCGCCGCAGTGCTTCGGCCAGCGGGAAGAAGTAGCTGGCCGATCCGCCGGCGTGCGGGAACGCAATCACCCGGATATCGGGGTCGGTCGCATGTTGGAGTCGATGAATCCACCGGCTCACCCGGTCGTCGACCATCTCAGAGCAACTCGCCTTTTTCGTAGGTGAACACCTGGTGGAAAATGGCGATGTGATTCCCGGAGGGGTCCCGCAAATGCGCGAAAACGGCGGCTCCGTCATCGCTGGGCATGGCCGCGACCATCACCTCGCCCCCGGCCTCGACCACCTGCTCACAGGTTTCGGCCACGTCGTCGACCTTGATGATGCAGATCGCGTAGTTGGCCGGCAGCGGATGGTCCTTCTCCGCCTTGCTGTCCCACAGCCCGCCCAGCGGAAGGCCCTCCGCCTGGGTCTGGATGATGCTGTACGGATTGCCGTGCCCGGCGGTGAACGTCCATCCGAAGACATCGCCGTAGAAGCGCTCCAGCCCCTCCGGGTCCTCGGATGCGATCTCGAAAAATGCAACGCCATTTCCCATGGCAGCCCCTTGGCCTTTCTCTCACCGGTCGGACCGAGTGTCGTCAGGTCATCCCGATGCTAACCGCCGCCCCATTGCCGCCCCACCCCTAGGTCCCCCCGTACTCCCGCACCTCTTCCCGATGGATGGCCACGTAAGGGTGAACGTAGGGGTTGGGATTAGGGGAGGTCGGTGGACTAGCGTTCCGCGCAGGCAATAATGCGGAGATCCGTGCGTTCCGAATTGGGGTAGTCGGTGGACATAGTCAACGACGCAATGGGGCCGGATCGCCACTTGCGCGGGTACCTGGAGACGCTGTCCCGGGGGGACACCCCGGCGGCTCCACCGTCGCGTGGCGAAGGAACCGGGATCGGGTTCGTCTTTCCGGGCGTCGGATCGCAGTGGGCCGGCATGGCGGTGGGCCTGCACGACTCGCTGCCCGTCTTCCGTGACGCGCTGACCCAGTGCGAGCAGGAACTGTCGACCCAGGTCGACTGGTCGCTGCTGGACGTCCTGCGGTGCGCCGAGGGGGCGCCGTCGATCGACCGCGTCGACGTCATGCAACCAGCCCTGTTCGCAGTGATGTACGGGCTCGCCGAGGCCTGGCGCTGGTACGGCGTGGAACCCGACTTCGTGGTGGGCGCCAGCATGGGCGAGGTCCCGGCGGCCTGTGTGGCGGGGGCGCTGTCGATGGCCGACGGCATACGGGTCACCACGGCGTGGAGTCGGGCGCAGAGAGTCCTCGTCGGCCGCGGCGACATGGCCTCCGTCCTGTTGCCCGCCGACCGGGTTCAGGGACGGCTCCCGGCGGGAGTCGTGATCGCCACGGTCAACGGTCCCGGTTCCACGGTGGTCGCCGGGGAGCCGGCCGCGATCGAGGAACTGGTCCAGCGCTTCACCGCGGAGGGCGTACGCGCGCGCAAGATCCCGATCGGCCTGGCCGCGCACTCGGCGCACTTCACGGAGCTCCGCGAGGCGCTGCACCGGGACCTCGCCACGATCGAGCCGCGACCCGCCCGGATTCCGTTCTACGCCTCCACCGTGGGCGGGCTGCTGCCGCCCGACACCCTGCTGGACGCCGAGTACTGGTGCCGCAACGGTGAGGGTCTGGTCCGGTTCGAGGAGGCCGTGCGGGCGGTGGCCGCCGCGGTCGAGGACCCGGTCCTCGTCGAGCTCAGCCCTCACCCGACCCTGGTGATGCCGGTCCGGGAGACCCTGGACGCGATCGGCGGCGCCGGCTCCGCCGTCGGCGGCTCGCTGCGGCGCGGCGAGGGCGGACTGGACCGCTTCACCACCTCGGTCGCCGACCTCTACACCCGCCTGCGGGGGCGGAGCGGCGACCGGGCCGTGCTGGCGGAGCGAATCGCCGGTCACCCCGCGCCCGAACAGCGCCGGCTGGTGCTGGACCTGGTCTGCGGGGTGGCCTCCTCGCTCGGACGGTCCGACGCGGTGCAGCCCGGTTCCACCTTCCGTGAGCTCGGCTTCGACTCCCTCGCCGCCGTCGAGTTCCACAAGGCACTGGCCGAAGCCTCCGGTCTCTCGCTTCCGGTCACCCTGGTCTTCGACCACCCCACGCCGGCCGCGATCGCCGACCACCTGCTGGCGGAGATGCACGGCGGTGCCGACGCGGAGACGGTCGTGGCCCGGGAGCCGCTGCCGCTGGACGAGCCGATCGCGATCATCGGGATGAGCTGCCGCGCCGCGGGCGGCGTGCACAGCCCCGAGCAGCTCTGGCAACTGGTCTCCCGGGGCGGCGACGCCATCTCGGAGTTCCCCACCGACCGGGGCTGGAACACCCGCTCGCTCTACGACCCGGAGGGCGTCAGGACGGGCACCAGCTATGTCCGCCACGGCGGCTTCCTGCACGACGCCGGGTACTTCGACAACGGCCTGTTCGGGATCGGCCCGCGCGAGGCGGCTGCCATGGATCCGCAGCAGCGGCTGCTCCTGGAGAGCTGCTGGGAGCTGTTCGAACGCGCGGGGATGAACCCGCGGGCCCTGGAGGACGGCCACAGCACCGGGGTCTTCCTCGGCGCGATGGTGCAGGACTACGGACCGCGCCTGTACGCCGCCCCGGAGCACGCTGCGGGCTACCTGCTCACCGGCACCCTGGGCAGCGTGTCGTCCGGACGGATCGCCTACAACTTCGGGCTGGGCGGGCCGGCCGTCACGGTGGACACCGCCTGCTCCTCCTCGCTGGTCGCGCTGCACCAGGCCTGCCAGGCGCTGCGACTGGGCGACTGCTCGCTCGCCGTGGCCGGCGGTGCCACGGTGATGGCCAACCCGGGCCTGTTCGTCGAGTTCAGCCGGCAGCGCGGGCTGGCTCCCGACGGCCGGTGCAAGCCGTTCGGTGCCGGGGCGGACGGCACCGCCTGGGGCGAGGGGGTCGGCCTGCTGCTGGTGGAGCGGCTCTCCGACGCCGAACGCAACGGCCACCAGGTGCTGGCGGTGATCCGGGGCAGCGCGATCAACCAGGACGGCGCCTCCAACGGATTGGCCGCGCCCAACGGCCGGGCACAGCAGCGGGTCGTCCGCCAGGCACTGGCCAACGCCCGGCTGGCGCCCGGCCAGGTGGACGCCGTCGAGGCGCACGGCACCGGCACCGCGCTCGGCGACCCGATCGAGGCCCGGGCGCTGCTCGCCTCCTACGGCCAGGACCGCGAACGGCCCCTCTGGCTGGGTTCGCTGAAGTCCAACATCGGCCACACCCAGGCCGCCTCCGGGGTGCTCGGGGTGATCAAGATGGTGGAGGCGATCCGGCACGGCGAGCTGCCGCGCACGGTACACGTCGACGAGCTGTCGCCGTACGTGGACTGGTCGGCGGGCGACGTCCGGGTGCTGACGGAGAACCGGCCCTGGCCGGAGACCGGCGAGCCGCGCCGGGCCGGCGTCTCCTCGTTCGGTCTCAGCGGCACCAACGCCCATCTGATCCTCGAACAGGCCCCGCCGCGTCCCGAGCCGGAGCCGGCCGAAGCCGGCCCGGTGCCCTGGGTGCTCTCGGCGCAGACCCCCGAGGCACTGCGCGCGCAGGCCGGGCAACTGCTGACCCGGCTCACCGAGCGGCCGGAGCCGGTCGCCGAGGTCGGCCGCACGCTGACCGCGGCGCGCGCGGTGCTGGAGCACCGAGCGGTCGTCATCGGCCGGGAGCGGGAGGAACTCCTCGACGGGTTGCGGGAGCTGGTCGGCGGCCGGCCGCCGGTGGCCCACGGAGTCCCCGCCGAAGGGAAGCTGGCCGTGCTCTTCTCCGGCCAGGGCTCGCAGCAGCTCGGCATGGGGCGATCGCTGTACCGGGCGTCGCCGGTCTTCGCGGAGGCCCTGGACGCGGTCTGCGCGGAGCTGGACCCGGTGCTTCCCCGGCCCCTGAAGGAAGTGCTCTTCGACGAACTGGAGCTGCTCCACCGCACCGACTTCGCCCAGGCAGGCCTGTTCGCCGTACAGGTGGCGCTCTTCCGGCTGGCCGAACACCTGGGCACGGCACCCGACTTCGTGGCGGGCCACTCGATCGGCGAGATCGCCGCGGCGCACGTGGCCGGCGTGCTCCCGCTGGCCGACGCCTGTCGGCTGGTGGCCGCCCGCGGCGCGCTGATGGCGGCGCTGCCGCCCGGAGGGGCGATGGCCGCCATCGCCGCCCCGGAGGCCGAGGTGGCCCGGACCCTCGGCCCGGACACCGCGCTGGCCGCCGTCAACGGTCCCGCCGCGGTGGTGGTGTCCGGAGCGGAGGCCGAGGTCGAGCGGATCGCCGCACTCTGGCGCGAGCGCGGGCACAAGGCGACCCGGCTGACGGTGAGCCACGCCTTCCACTCCCCGCTGATGGCTCCCATGATGGAGGAGTTCCGCGCCGTCCTGGACGGCCTGACGTTCAGCCCGCCGAGCATCGGCACCGTCGCCGAGCTGCACTCCCCGGAGTACTGGCTCCGGCACGTCCAGGACACCGTGCGGTTCGCCGACGGCGTGAGCGCCCTGCACGAGGCGGGTGTGCGCACCTTCCTGGAGCTGGGGCCGGACAGCGTGCTCACGGCCATCGGCCCGGACTGCCTGGCGGGCGACCCGGACGCGGCGTTCATCGCCGCCGGCCGTCGCGGCCACGACGAGGTGACGACCTTCCTGGAGGCGATGGCGCGGGCCTTCGTGCGGGGCTCGGCGATCGCCTGGGACCGCTGGCTGCCGAGTGGCGGGCGAATGGCCGAGCTGCCCACCTATCCCTTCCAGCGCGCGCACTACTGGCTGGCCGCCGGCGACGAGCCGTCCCCGTCCACGACCGCCTCCACTCCCTGGCAGTACCAGGAGAGTTGGCGCCTCCTGGCCGAGCCGGCCGACACCGGACTGCACGGTGTGTGGCTGGTCGTGGGGCACGACCGGGCTCCGACGCGGGCCTGCGCCGGGGCGCTGGAACGCGCGGGCGCACAGGTGCGGCTGGTGGAGCCGGACCCGGGCAGCGGTCGTTCCGGGCCGGCCCTGGCGGTCCGCTCGGCGCTCGGCGACGTTCCGGCCGTCGCAGGCGTACTGGCCCTGCCCGACGGCGATGTCGGAGCGACCGTTCTGCTGGTGCAGGCCCTGTCGGACGCCGGGGTGACCGCACCGCTGTGGTGCGTCACCCAGGGCGCGGTCGGCATCGACGGGTCCGATCCGCTGGACCGGCCCGACCAGGCGCAACTGTGGGGCCTGGGGCGGGTGGCAGCCCTTGAGCAGCCCCGTAGCTGGGGCGGTCTGGTGGACCTGCCCGCCGAACCGGACGGGGACGCGCTGCGACGCCTGGTACGGGTGCTCGCCGATTCCCGGGGCGAGGACCAGCTGGCGGTGCGGCCGACCGGTCTGTGGGGCAGGCGGCTGGTCCCGGCGGAGCCGGCCCCCACCGGAGCCGACCGCGTGTGGGGTTGCACCGGAACCGTGCTCATCACCGGCGGCACGGGGGCACTCGGCGGCCATGTGGCCCGCCGGTTGGCCGCACGCGGCGCCGAGCACCTGCTGTTGGTCGGCCGACGCGGTGCGGACGCGCCCGGCGCCCGCGAGCTGAGTGCCGAGCTGGAGACGCTGGGAGCCCGGGTCACCGTCGAGGCCTGCGACACGGCGGACCGTGCGGCGGTGGCAGCACTGCTGGCGCGGATCCCCGCCGAGTACCCGCTGACCGCCGTCGTGCACGCCGCCGGAATCAGCGACTTCACCGAGCTGACCGCGACCACGGTGGCCGAGGTCGACGCCGTCCTCGCGGCCAAGGTGGCCGGCGCCGCCCACCTGGACGAACTGCTGGGCGAGCAGCCGCTGGACGCCTTCCTCCTGTTCTCCTCGATCGCGGCCACCTGGGGAAGCGCCACCAACGGCGCCTACGCCGCCGCCAACGCCTATCTGGACGCACTGGCCCGGCAGCGCCGCCAACGCGGGCTGACCGCCACCTCGGTGGCGTGGGGCATGTGGGCGGGCGGCGGAATGGGCGAGGGCGACATCGGCGAGAAGCTGGCCCGCACCGGACTGCGGGCCATGGCCCCGGACGCCGCGCTCGCCGAACTCGACGCGGCGGTACGGCGGGACGAGGCCGCCCTCACGGTGGCGGACGTGGACTGGCAGCGGTTCGCGCCGCTCTTCACCGGTGAGCGCCGCAGCCCGCTGCTCTCCGGTGTCCCGGCCGCCGTCGAAGCCCTCCGGGACGAGCCGGCCGCGGCCGGCGGCGCCGTTCCCACCTCGGCCCGGGCGATCGCCGAGGCGGTCCACCGGGAGGTGGCCGCCGTGCTCGGCCACTCCGGCACGGGGGCCGTGGACACGCGGAAGACCTTCAAGGAGTTGGGGTTCGACTCGCTGGCGGCGGTGGAACTGCGCAACCGGCTGCGGCAGGCACTCGGCCGCCCGCTCGCCTCCAGTCTGGTGTACGACTACCCGACGCCGACCGCGCTCGCCGGGCACCTGGCCGATGGGACGGCGGCGCCCGGGGCCGAACTGCCCGCCGCACCCACCGCTTCGGCGGACGACCCAATCGTGATCGTGGGGATGGCCTGCCGCTACCCGGGCGATGCCGGCTCCCCGGAGATGCTCTGGGAACTGGCGACCACCGGGCGTGAGGGTCTGTCGGACTTCCCGACCGACCGCGGCTGGGCCTTGGGTCCGGAGGCGGAGTTCGCGAGGGTCGGCGGCTTCCTGCGGGACGTCGCGGGCTTCGATGCCGGGTTCTTCGGGATCAGCCCGCGCGAGGCGCTGGCGATGGACCCGCAGCAGCGGCTGCTGCTGGAGGTCTCCTGGGAGGCGTTCGAGCGGGCCGGGATCGATCCGGGCTCGCTGAAAGGCAGCCGGACCGGCGTCTTCACCGGTCTCTCCGGCAGCGACTACCACTTCCGGGCCCGGACCACCGACCGGACCGGGAGGCACGGCAGCGAGGTCGCCGGCCATGTACTGACCGGCAACGCGGCCGGTGTGGCCTCCGGGCGGGTCTCGTACACGCTGGGGCTGGAGGGCCCGGCGGTCACCGTCGACACCGCCTGCTCCTCGTCCCTGGTCGCCCTGCACCTCGCGGCCCAGGCGCTGCGCTCCGGCGAGTGCTCGCTCGCGCTGGCCGGTGGGGTCGCTGTTCTGACCCGCCCCGAGGCGTTCGTCGAGTTCTCCCGCCAGGGCGGTTTGGCCGGGGACGGGCGGGTCAAGGCGTTCGCCGATGCGGCCGACGGCACCAGTTGGGGCGAGGGTGTGGGTGTGCTGGTACTCGAACGGCTGTCCGACGCCGAGCGCAACGGGCACCGGGTGCTCGCCGTGGTCCGCGGCAGTGCCGTGAACCAGGACGGCGCGTCCAACGGCCTGACCGCCCCCAACGGCCCCTCGCAGCAGCGGGTGATCCGCCAGGCGCTCGCCAACGCCCGCCTCACCACCACCGACATCGACGCCGTCGAGGCCCACGGCACCGGCACCACCCTCGGCGACCCCATCGAAGCCCAAGCCCTCCTCGCCACCTACGGCCAGGACCGGGACCGCCCCCTGCTCCTCGGCTCGATCAAGTCCAACATCGGCCACACCCAGGCCGCCGCCGGCGTCGCGGGCGTCATCAAAATGGTGCAGGCCATGCACC
>NZ_JBHVER010000031.1:0-54097 GCF_042802195.1 Kitasatospora sp. NPDC057500
CGGCTCCACCGCGCACGCGACGGCCGTCCGTCAGCCGCCCAGCCGGTCCACGGCCGTGACCCGCAGCACCGCGCGGCCCTCCTCGTCCGAGCCGTACAGGTCGACCTCGGCGCTGATGCCCCAGTCGTGGTCGCCCTCCGGGTCGTCGAAGATCTGCCGCACCCGCCAGGCCGAGTCCTCCTGCTCGATGATCAGCATCTTCGGGCCGCGCGCGTTCGGACCGGTGCCCAGGTCGTCGTACTCCTCCCAGTACCCGTCCATGGCGTCCGCCCAGCGGTCCGCGTCCCAGCCGTACTCGCCGTCGAGCGCGCCGAGTTCGTCGTAGTGCTCCAGCGCGCACAGCTCCACCCGGCGGAACAGCTCGTTGCGCACCAGCACCCGGAACGCCCGCGCGTTCGCCGTCACCGGCGCCGGCTTCTCGTCCAGCACCACCTCGGCGGCCTGCGGATCGGTCGGGTTGGCCAGCTGCTCCCACTCGTCCAGCAGGCTGGAGTCGACCTGGCGGACCAGCTCGCCGAGCCAGGCGATGACGTCCTTCAGGTCGTCGTTCTTCACGTCCTCGGGGACGGTCTGCTCCAGCGCCTTGTACGCGCCCGCCAGGTAGCGCAGCACGATGCCCTCGGTGCGGGCCAGCTCGTAGTGGCCGACGTAGTCCGCGAAGGTCATCGCCCGCTCGTACAGGTCGCGCACCACCGACTTCGGCTGGAGCTGGTGGTCGCCGATCCACGGGTGCGCCCGCCGGTAGACCTCGTAGGCGTGGGTGAGCAGCTCCTCCAGCGGCTTCGGGTAGGTGATCTCCTGGAGCCGCTCCATGCGCTCCTCGTACTCGATGCCGTCGCGCTTCATCTCGCCGACGGCCTCGCCGCGCGCCTTGTTCTGCTGGGAGGCGAGGATCTGGCGCGGGTCGTCCAGCGTCGCCTCGACCACCGACACGACGTCCATCGCGTACGACGGCGAGGCCGGGTCCAGCAGCTCGAAGGCGGCCAGTGCGAAGGTGGACAGCGGCTGGTTGAGCGCGAAGTTCTCCTGGAGGTCCAGGGTCAGGCGCACGATCCGGCCCTCGGCGTCCGGCTCCGGCAGCCGCTCCACCACGCCGCCCTCCAGCAGCGAGCGGTAGATGGCGATCGCGGTGCGGATGTGCCGGCGCTGCGCGGCCCGGTCCTCGTGGTTGTCGGTGAGCAGCTTGCGCATCGCCTCGAAGGCGTTGCCGGGCCGGCCGATCACCGACAGCAGCATCGCGTGGCTGACCTTGAACCGGGAGACCAGCGGCTCCGGGTCGGCGGCGATCAGCTTCTCGAAGGTCTCCTCGGACCAGCCGACGAAGCCCTCCGGGGCCTTCTTGCGGACGATCTTGCGCTTCTTCTTCGGGTCGTCGCCCGCCTTGGCGACGGCCTTGTCGTTCTCGATGACGTGCTCGGGCGCCTGCGCCACCACCTGGCCGACGGTGTCGAACCCGGCCCGTCCGGCCCGCCCGGCGATCTGGTGGAACTCACGGGCGCGCAGGATCCGCACCCGCTGCCCGTCGTACTTGGACAGCGCGGTGAACAGCACCGTGCGGATCGGCACATTGACGCCCACGCCCAGCGTGTCCGTCCCGCAGATCACCTTCAACAGCCCCGCCTGGGCGAGCCGTTCGACCAGCCGGCGGTACTTCGGCAGCATGCCCGCGTGGTGCACGCCGATCCCGTGGCGGACGTAACGCGACAGGTTGCGGCCGAACTTGGTGGTGAAGCGGAAGTTGCCGATCAGCTCGGCGATGGCGTCCTTCTCCGCCTTGGAGCACATGTTGATGCTCATCAGCGACTGCGCCCGCTCCACCGCCTCCTTCTGCGTGAAGTGCACGACGTACACCGGCGCCTGGCCGGTCTGGAGCAGCTCCTCCAGCGTGTCGTGCAGGGTGGTGCGGCGGTACTCGTAGAACAGCGGCACCGGACGCGTCGCGTTGCGCACCACCGTCGTCGGACGCCCCGTGCGCCGGGTCAGGTCCTCCTCGAACCGCCGCACGTCGCCCAGCGTCGCCGACATCAGCAGGAACTGCACCTGCGGCAGCTCCAGCAGCGGGATCTGCCAGGCCCAGCCGCGGTCCGGCTCCGCGTAGAAGTGGAACTCGTCCATGACGACCTGGCCGACGTCCGCCCGGGCCCCGTCGCGCAGCGCGATCTGCGCCAGCACCTCGGCCGTGCAGCAGATGATCGGCGCGGTGGGGTTCACCGAGGCGTCGCCGGTCATCATGCCGACCTGCTCGGTCCCGAAGATCTTCACCAGGTCGAAGAACTTCTCCGACACCAGAGCCTTGATCGGCGCCGTGTAGAACGTCCGCTTCCCCTCCGCCAGCGCCGCGAAGTGGGCACCGGCCGCCACCAGGCTCTTCCCCGACCCGGTCGGGGTCGCCAGGATCACGTTGTTCCCCGACACCAGCTCGATCAGCGCCTCCTCCTGCGCCGGGTACAGCGAGATCCCGCGCTCCTCCGTCCAGGCGGCGAACGTCTCGTACAGCGCGTCGGGCGTGGCGGGCTTCGGCATCAGATCAAGGAGGGTCACCCGGCTATCTTGCCTGCTGGCCGCCACCCCCGGCAAAGCTACCCCGCCACCACGGGCGCCCGCTCGGCGACCCGCACGTCGGGGCACCCCTGCTGGCGGACGATCTCAGCGGCGGTGCGGCGTGCGACCTCGGCGAAGAGTTGCGTGCGCTCCTGCTCGGGCAGGCCGCTGTCGCCGCCACCCGAAACGTAGATCTGCCGGTAGACCCTCCCCGGCACCGCCGGCCGGCCGTTGTCGCACCGCAGCAACAGCAGCAGGGAACCGAAGGGCTGGAGCCAGCCGTCGACCCCTGCCCCGAAGTCGAGCACCGCGTTCTGCCCGGTTCCGGCCAGCTCGGTCTCGTGATTCCGCGTGGCGCGGTAGTAGTCCTCCTCGATCTGATCCACCCCGATCTCCACCACGTGATGCGGTTCCCCCGGCTCCCATTCGACCTCGCATTCGGCCTTGACGCTCCGGCCCGACAGGTCGGAGGTGCTGAAGGGGGCCTTGACGGCCTTCCCGTCGTCGTGCATGAGCGTCCGCAGGTCGTCCGATGTGACCAGCCCCCAGCACGCGCCGGCCGGCACGTTCGTCGACTTCGAGGGCGGCCACCACCACCACAGTCCGCCCCCGACGAGCACCAGTACTGTGCACATGGCTGCGACCGCGAGCCGCCCGCTGTAGCGTCGCACCGTCTCAGTCCTCCTTCTCCGGATGGGTGACCTGCCAAGGGATTCCGGTGCCGCTGCCGAAGGCGCCCTTGATCTGGCCTTCCAGGGCGGGGGCCAGGTCGTGGAGGTACCTCTGTTCGAGGCCGGCCCGGGTTGCCGCGGCACGGATCGCGTCCTCGACGGATCCCTGGGCACCCTTCAACGCCTCGTTGTACGCCACTTGCGCGTCGTTCGTGGTCTTCGGCTTGGTGGTCACCTCGTAGCTCTCGGCGACACCGTCCATGATCTTGTCGACCACCTCGTTGGCCAACGGGCCGACGACCGGCGCCCGGTCCACGATCTGTCCGGCGGTCGCCCCCCAGATCGTGCCCGCCCATTCGCGTGTGGTCTTGACGGCCGAGTTGAAGTCCTCGTCCCTGTCGTTTCCCGCGGTGATGACCTCGTCCACCATGCCCTTGCTGAGGAGCCCGGCGACCGTGCCGCCGGGTCCTGCGGCCGCGAGGGCCCCGGCGGTCAGGTCGCCGTGGTCGGCGGGGTGCAGCAGGACGTCGTTGATCGCCGCGGTGGTGTAGGCCTGCTGCGCGGCTGCCACTGCGGCGTATGCCTCCGGGTTGTGGCCGAGGGTGACCAGCAGCCTCTGCACGTCGATCTCGCGGAGCTTGGCGATCTCCCCGTTGATCGGCAGCACGGTGGACGGGTCGGCCAGAGCGGTCTGCACGTCGCCCATGTAGGCACCGGCCATCTTGCCGAGGGACCCCTGCAACTCGCCGAAGAGCGCCTTGTCCTTGTCGTAGAGCAGCGCGGACGCGTTGTCTCCGCCGAACACACCTACCGTCGTCCGCATCACCTGCGCCATCTCCTTGCTGTGCGGAGGCAGCGGCCCCTTCTCGTCGTCGTACGCCCGGCCGGTCGCCGCCGCCTCCAGGGCGTGGCCGAGCGCCTCCACCTGCAAGGGGCCGGCCTTGCCGTTGTTCGGCCCGAGCGGGTAGGAGACGTCGCGCAGCGGTGAGCGATCGCCCGTGTCGGTGAGCAGTTTGAAGTAGAGGTTCGTCCCGCCGGTGCTCTTCACCGAGCCGTCCGGCCAGTACGTCGTCGGCGGGTCGGTGAAGAACTTGGTCGCCGCGTCCGGGCTGTGCCCGAGCGCGTTCAGCACCGAGCCCATCGGGTTGAACCCGTGGTAGTTGCCCTTCTCGTCCGGCGTGCCGGTGAACCAGAAGTCCTGGAACGGCGCGCCGCCCTTCATCGCCACCGCGTCCCAGCGGGCCGGGTTCTCCCGGGTGAGCTGGGTGACGTGCTCGGCGATCGGCTTCAGGAACGCGGCGTCGTAGTTGCCGTGCTTCAGGATGTTGCCGAGGACCTGGTAGCCGTACGGGCTGGAGTCGTAGTCGGCGCCGGGCGCGAGCTGGATGTGCCGGCTGCCGGCCCGGCGCAGCCGGTCGCCCCAGTCGGGGGGCAGGTGCGGCTGCCGTCCGCTGTTGGTGGCCGTGGCCAGGGTGAGCCCGAGCCCCTCCTGGATGCCCTTGACGGCGTCCTTGCGGAGGGGGCTTCCGGCGAAGTCGCCGCTCTGCGCGAGCGCGCCGTAGGAGGCGAGGAAGGTGCCCGGGTCCTGGCCGCCGTAGAAGGCGGTGGCGAACCTGGGGTCGCCGGAGTGGTGCTGGAGCAGGGCCTGCAACTGCGCGAGCTGGGTGTCGCTGGCGGCGCTGCCGAGGCTGAGGATCTGGGCGGCCTGCTTGGCCTCCGCGTCGGCGACGCTGCCCAGCGGATTGCTGTTGAAGCTCTTGGTGTCGTTGCCGGTGTCCATCGCGAGGGCCAGGGCGGCGGCGGAATCGGCCTCGGTGGCCCGGTCCAGCGCCTTGCCGATCTCCTGGGCGGAGGCCTGGGCGCTCGCCCGTCGGGTCTCGGCGTAGTCGGGGTCGTTCTTGTCGGCCGGGTCGGTGGCGGGCGGCCAGTGGACGCTGCCGTCGGCGGCGACGGTCAGTCCCTGCTCGGTGGCGTGCTGGAGGGCCACCTGGAGGTCCTTCTTCGCGGCGGCGAACTCGTCGTGGGCGTCGCGCAGGGTGCGCGCTATCGCGGAGGCCTCCTCGAACGCGGCGCGGATCTGGTCGCGCGCCCGGGTGAGGGCGGTGGCCGCGGACTCGGAGCTGGGCCCGGTCCAGCCGGACTGCTGGACCGGGCCGATCACCTCGTTCTGGACCTTGGTCGAGAGGTCCCAGTTGCGGACCATCTTCTCGAAGTCGCCCGCAGCAGCGTTGAGACCGGTGAGGTCGACGTTCTGGAGCTGGGTGTAGGTCACCATGGCGGTCGCCGCTCCTTCCCTTTTCTCAGTGCTGCTGCGCGAACTGGCTGTGGATCGCGGCCTCGGTGTTGTCGTAGTTCTGCGCCGTGGTGTGCAGGTTCTTGCCGATCGTCCCGACGGTTTCCCCGAGGGTGTGTGCCTGGCCCGACCAGATGCTCCACGCGGTGTTGAGGGCGGTGGACAGGTTCCATCCCGCCAGCGCGGCGACCGCGCCGGTGACGTGCTGGGAGGGCTGCGCGCACTCGGTGCGCACGGACTCGCGCAGGGCCCCCGCGTTGGTGCCGGCCTGGCGGATCATTCCGGGGTTGGCCTTGACGGACGGCCCGCCGCCGGCCGGCGGAAGGGTGACGGGGGCGGGCGTTCCGGCGGCTGCCGCCGCGAGGTCGGGGAACTGCTTCTTCGCCGCCTCGGTGAGGTTTCCGGAACTGTCGAAGAGCCACGGGTTGATCCGCCGCTCGAATTCGAGGTCTGCCACTACGTCCCCCCAGGACTGTTCGACTCGTGGGGACACTACCGGGGGAGCGCGAACGATCGGTCGTTTTTGCGGGAATCGGAAGGCGGGGCTCGATAGGCCGGAGGATGAGTGAATTAAATATGAATTCAAGAAGACATCTGGGTGCCGCTTGGGCTCTTCTTCGCCCGGTGGGTGTGCCCCGGCGCACATTGCCCGGGTCGTCCGGGGCGTGCCAGAGTGCCGGGCATGGTCAATCGCACCGTGTTCGAGGCGCCCGAGGCGGGCGGGGCCTCCGTTGATCCCGCCGCCGTGTTCGACTGGCTGGACGAGAGTGCCGGGCAGCGGGCCCGGGCCGGGCTGACGCGGACGCTGCGGAGCCGGGCTGCCGACGACGGGGTGCTCGACCTCGCCGGGAACGACTACCTGGGGCTCACCCGGCATCCGGTCGTCACCCGGGCCGCCGCCGACGCCGCGCTGCGCTGGGGCGCCGGTGCGACCGGGTCGCGGCTCGTGACGGGGACCACCGCGCTGCACACCGAGCTGGAGGAGGAGCTCGCCGACTTCTGCGGGGCCGAGGCGGCGCTCGTCTTCTCCTCCGGGTACACCGCCAACCTCGCCGCGCTCACCGCGCTCACCGACCCGGACACCCTGATCGTCTCCGACGCCTACAACCACGCCTCGCTGATCGACGGCTGCCGCCTCGCCCGCGCCGACGTCCACCGCGCCCCGCACAGCGATCCGGTGGCCGTGGCGGGCATCCTCGCCGAGCGCACCCGGCGGCGCGCCCTGGTCGTCACCGACTCGGTGTTCTCGGTCGACGGCAACGCCGCCCCGCTCGCCGAACTCGCCGCCGCCACCCGGCGGCACGGGTCCGCGCTGCTGGTCGACGACGCCCACGGGCTCGGCGTCCTCGGCCCCGGTGGCACGGGCGCCACCGCCGCCGCCGGACTCGCCGGGGCGCCCGACGTCGTCACCACCGTCACCCTCTCCAAGTCCCTCGGCTCGCAGGGCGGCGCCGTCCTCGGCCCCCGCCGGGTCGTCCGCCACCTCACCGAGACAGCCCGCACCTTCATCTTCGACACCGGCCTCGCCCCCGCCGCCGCCGGCGCCGCGCTCGGCGCGCTGCGCCTGCTGCGCGCCGAACCGTGGCGCGCCGAACGCGCCCGGGAGGTCGCCCGCGCCCTCGCCGCCCGCCTCACCGCAGCCGGGCTGCACGCCTCCGCCCCGGACGCCGCCGTCGTCTCGGTGCGCGCCCCCGGCCCCGAGGCCGCCGTCGCCTGGGCCGCCGACTGCCGCCGAGCCGGCCTCGCCGTCGGCTGCTTCCGGCCCCCGTCCGTCCCCGACGGCGTCTCGCGCCTGCGGCTGACCGCCCGGGGTGATCTGACGGATGGTCAGATCGCCGAGGCGGTGCGGATCATCGCCGCCACCGCTCCCCAGGACGCGGGCGGCCGGGCATGAGCGGTGCCGCTCCCGGCCCCGGCTGTCGGCCCGCCGGACCGTCAGGATCGCGGCGGGCCCCGGCGCGCCGGTGCTGATCGCGTTCGCCGCCGTGGCCGCCACGCGCGCCGTCCCGCGCCTCGTCGAGTCCGGCGGCGGCGCGGGCGTGCACGGCCAGGTCCTGTGCGAGGACTGCCCGCCGCCCGCCGAACACCCCCGCAGCCCGTTGCGGCCGCTTCGCCCCCGACGGCGGGGAGCCCGTCCGCTGCTGCACCATCGAGGCTGACCCGGCCGGCCGACAGGGCGAGATCGAGGCGCGGTGCGAGGCGGGGCGCGGGCGACGGCCCGGTCGTCCGGCCTGCTGCTGACCGCCCTCGCGGCGGGTCCCCAGGCCGACTGCGGGCACGGTCTTCGTCGTCCTGCATCGCGTTCACCGCCTCCGGAGAGCCGGCCGTCGCCGGTCCGTCGGTGATCCGAACCGGACAGTGCGGCTCCGCGTCCCTGCCGACAGGAGGCCAACCGGACGGCGTGAGGAGCGGCGATGGACCGGGACGTGCTGCGGGCGGCGGGCAAGGCGCTGGTCCCGCTCGTGGCGGTGCTCACGCTGCTGGCGATCGGCGGGCGCGGCACCGCCCACGCCGGTGAGGGGCTCGCCCACGCCTCCGGACTGACCGGTACCCGTGGCGTCCTGGTCGCCGACCGGTGCCTGCGGACCGACCCGGACCGGACCGCGCTCGGCCCGACCGGCGACTGCCGGGGCACCTTCTTCCCCGACGACGGCGGCCCGGCGAACGAGCACGCCCGGACGGACTGGCGGATCGACACCCACGAGCGCGTCCCCGCCTCCTGCGCCGCCGACGGCGAGTGCCGCCTCGCCGGCCCCGGCGGGGTGCTGTACTGGCTGAGCCTCCTGCTGCTCGCCCTCGCCGCGTTCCCCGTCGCCGGGTTCGTCGCCGTCCACGGAATGCTGCGCCACCGGGACCGGACCCAGCGCAAGCGGGTCGCCCTCGGTGTGGCCACGGCCGTGCTGCTGGTCGGCGCGCTCGCCACCTTCGCGGGTGCTCTGGCGGCCTAGTCAGAGCCCCGCAAGGTCCCGCAGGAACAGCGTCCCGGCGTCCCGGTGGCCGGCGGCCAGGCGCGGGGCGGCGATCACCACCGCCGTCGCCCGGCACCAGGCCAGCACCCGCTCGGCGTCCGCACCCGGCACCAGCGCCGCCAGCCCGGTGATCCGGGCCGCCAGCGCGGCCCGGTCGGCGACGCCGTCGAGCACCCAGTCGACCAGGTCGAAGTCCGGGTCGCCCAGACACGCGCGAGGGTCGATCGCCACCGGACCGTCCGGTCCGAGCAGCACGTTCGCCGGGTGCAGGTCCCCGTGCACCAGCGCCACCGGGCCGCCGTCCCCGGTCAGCTCACGGGCCAGCGCCCGCGCGTCGGCCGTCGGCACGCCGGGGGCCCGGCGCCCGGTCAGCTCGAACAGGAAGTCCAGCCGCTCCGCCATCGACGGCAGGTCCACCCCGGCCGCCGGCACCGACCGCAGCGCGCCCAGCACACCCGCCACCTCCGCCGGCCGCCAGCCGCGCTCGCGCAGCGACGTCCCCGGCGCGACGTCCGCGAGCAGCAGCGCGGCCGACCCGGCGTCGTACTCCAGCAGCCGCACCACCGACGGCACGTCCCGCCACGCGGACAGCGCCGCGGCCTCCTGCCGGGCCACCGCCGCGTCCGGCGTCAGCTTCAGCCACACCGCCGCGCCGTCGGCGAGCCGCACGCAGCGGAACACCCGCGCCGTACCGCCCCCGCCGGCCGCCCGCACCGCCAGCCCCCAGCGGGCGGCCAGCGCCTCCACCAGGTCCGGCAGCCCCGCGCACCACGCCCCGGCCGACGGCCCGAAGCGCGTCACCAGCCGCGCCCGCACCTCCTCGGGCACCACCGCCGACGCGCTCACGGCCGCCCCACCACCAGCAGCGTCTCCGCGCCCACCGGCCGGTAGCCGGCCGCCTGGAACGCCCGCACACTGGTCGCGTTCCCCGGGGCCTGCTGCGACCACAGCCGGTCGCCCTCCGGCAGCAGGTGCCGGGCCGCCAGCGCCAGCGCCCGCCCCAGCCCGCGCCCGCGCGCCGCCTCGTCCACCTCGATCGCGCACTCCCAGCGCCCCGCGACCCCGCGCCCCAGCACCAGCACCCCGCGCCCGCCGTCGGCCTCGAACACCCGGACGTCCTCGCGGTAGCGCAGCGCCCGCACCACCCGCGGATGCCCCCGGTCCTCGACCGCCCGCACCTCCAGCGGCGGCGCACCCGGCAGCCGGTCCGCGACCGTCAGCAGGTCGATGTTGCCGTTGACCCGCCCCGTCCGCTCGGCGAGCGCACCCAGGAACGGCGGACAGAGCGGCGCCGCCAGCGGATCGCTCGGCACCGCCGCCAGCGCGGCCCGCACCCACGCCGGGTCCTCGTCCGTGAACACCACCGCGTGCGCGGAGAACGCCACCACCCCCGCCTCGCGCGGCGACGGCTGCGCCACCACCGTCACCGAACCGTCCGCGGGCGGGAACACCCCGCCCGCCGCGTCCGCCAGGATCTCCCGCAACCCCCGTGCGCCCACTGCTCGCCCACCCCTCCGTGATCTTCGTGGGCACCCAGCCTACGGGCAGTCCTCAGGTCCTCCTCCGCGCCCGGCTCGGCTGCACCCGGGTCGGCTCGCCCGCCGCCTTCGGGTGGTCCGGCGGGTACGGCAGCTCGCCGTGCGCGCCCTCCGCGACCTGCCGCGCGTACAGCTCCAGCAGCCCCTCCAGCCGGAACGGCTCGCCCTCCATCCCCGCGTGCACGTCCCCCAGCTCCGCGAACCGGGCCGGCAGCGTCCGCAGGTCGAAGTCCTCCGGCAGCACGTCGTCCAGCTCCTCCCAGCGCAGCGGCGCCGACGCCGTCGCCCGCGGCCGCGCGCGCAGCGAGTACGCCGAGGCGATCGTCCGGTCCCGGGCCATCTGGTTGTAGTCGACGAAGATCCGCTCCCCGCGCTCCTCCTTCCACCACGCCGTCGTCACCCGCCCCGGCAGCCGCCGCTCCAGCTCCCGGCCCAGCGCGATCACCGCGTGCCGCCCGTCGGTGAACGACCACTCGGGCACCAGCGGCACGTACACGTGCAGGCCCCGCCCGCCCGAGGTCTTCGGCCAGCCCCGCAGCCCCTGCTCCTCCAGCACCGCCCGCAGCTCGTGCGCCGCCCGCACCGCGTCCTTGAAGTCCGTGCCCGGCTGCGGATCGAGGTCGATCCGCAGCTCGTCGACGTGCTCGGTGTCCGAGCGCCGCACCGGCCACGGGTGGAACGTCAGACACCCCAGGTTCGCCGCCCACAGCACCGCCGCCGGCTCCGTCGGGCAGATCTCGTCCGCCGAGCGGCCGCTCGGGAAGGCGATCCGCGCCGTCGGCAGCCACTCCGGCAGGCCCTTCGGCGCCCGCTTCTGGTAGAAGAACTCGCCCTCCACCCCGTCCGGGAACCGCTGCAGCGTCGTCGGCCGCTCCCGCAGTCCGCGCAGCACGCCGTCCGCCACCGCCAGGTAGTACTCCGCGACGTCCAGCTTGGTGAACCCGCGCTCGGGGAAGTACACCTTGTCCGGGTTCGACAACCGGACGGTGCGCCCGGCGACATCCAGTTCCACGGCAGAGCTCATGCCTCTCACGCTAAGCGTGCCGCGCCCGCCGCGCCCGCCGCACGCGGTGTCCCGCCGCGCGGCCCGGGGTGTTCGGCGCGAGGATCGGGACCATGGACCTGCCCGTCATGCCGCCCGTCGCCCCGATGCTCGCCAAGTCCGTCGCGAAGATCCCGCCCGGCATGCAGTACGAGGCCAAGTGGGACGGCTTCCGCACCATCGTCTTCCGCGACGGCGACGAGGTCGAACTCGGCAGCCGCACCGGCAAACCCCTCACCCGCTACTTCCCCGAACTCGTCGAGGCCCTGCGCCGCGAGACCCCCGACCGCTGCGTCCTCGACGGCGAGATCGTCATCGCCCGCGACGGCCGCCTGCGCTTCGAGGAACTCCTCGAACGCATCCACCCCGCCGCCAGCCGCGTCAGGACCCTCGCCGAACGCACCCCCGCCTCCTTCGTCGCCTTCGACCTGCTCGCCCTCGGCGACGACCCCCTCCTCGACCAGCCACTCGAAGCCCGCCGCCGCGCCCTGGAGACCGCCCTCGCCGACGCCGCCGACCCGGTCTTCACCGCCCCCACCACCACCGACCGCGAGCTCGCCGAGACCTGGTTCGCCCAGTACGAGGGCGCCGGCCTCGACGGCGTCGTCGCCAAACCCCTCGACCAGTCCTACCGGCCCGGCGAACGCGCCATGTACAAGATCAAGCACGAGCGCACCGCCGACTGCGTCGTCGCCGGCTACCGCGAGCACAAGAGCGGCCCCGTCGTCGGCTCCCTCCTCCTCGGCCTGCACGACGCCGACGGCCGCCTCCAGCACGTCGGCGTCTGCGCCGCCTTCCCGATGGCCCGCCGCCGCGAACTCGCCGAGGAACTCGCCCCGCTGCGCACCACCGACCTCGCCGGCCACCCCTGGGGCGCCTGGGCCGACGAGGCCGCCCACGCCGGGGCCCGGCTGCCCGGCGCCACCAGCCGCTGGACCGGCGGCAAGGACCTCTCCTGGGTCCCGCTGCGCCCCGAACGCGTCGTCGAGGTCGCCTACGACCACATGGAGGGGACCCGCTTCCGGCACACCGCGCAGTTCCGCCGCTGGCGCCCCGACCGCACGCCCGACGGCTGCACCTACGAGCAGCTGGAGGAGCCGGTCTCCTACGACCTGGCCCGGGTGCTCGGCGGCTGAGCGCGCTCGGGCCGACTCCTCCACCCGGGCGCGCTCAGGCCGACTCCTCCGGAGGCTTCACCGTCGAGGAGGTCTTCACCGACGGCGACGCCGACGGCTCCTCCGTCCCCGGGTCGTCCGCCTCCGCCGGGACGGCCGGCAGGTCGTAGACGTTCCCCGGCGAGACGACCTCGGTGATCGCCTTCGCGAACAGCGTCGACGGCGCCGAACCCCGGTACTCGACGTCCGTGTTCAGCAGCACCACCAACGACGCCTGCGCCGACGGCAGGTACACCGCCACCGACTGGTAGCCCGGCAGCGAACCGTTGTGCCCGATCCACCCGTGGTTGTAGAACACCCCCAGCCCGTACCAGGTGCCCGGCACCTTCGACGGCTGCGGCTCCAGGCGCTGCGCCTGGGTCTCCGGCTTCAGCAGCGACCCGGTGGCCAGCGCCTTCGCCCACTTCTTCATGTCCGCCTGGTCCGAGATCGCCGCCCCCGCCGCCCAGCCCCAGGACGGGTTCCAGTCCGTGGCGTCCGTGATCGTCCCGTCCGCCGTCTGGTCGGTGTAGCCGCGCGCGTGCGGCTGCGGGAAGGCGTTGTCCGTCGGGAACACCGTGCGGTCCAGGTCCGCCGGCTGGAAGACCTCCTTCTTCAGGAAGTCCCCGAGCGGCTGGCCGGCCACCTTCTCGATCACCTTCCCCAGCAGCACCGTGTTGGTGTTGGAGTACTCGAACTCCGCGTCCGGCGCGAAGTTCACCGGGTGCCGGAACGCGTACGCGAGCAGCTGGTCGGGGGTGAACGCGCGCTGCGGATCGGCCTGGAGGGTGCGCACGAAGTCCTCGTCCTGGGTGTACGAGAACAGGCCGCTGCGCATGTCCGACAACTGGCGCAGCGTGATCGTCCCGCCGTTCGGCACGCCCGTCAGGTACTTGCCGACCGGGTCGTCCAGGCCGACCCTGCCCTGGTCGACCAGACGGAGCACTCCGGTGACGGTGAAGGTCTTCGTCAGGCTGCCGACCCGCATGTTGAGCCCGGTCACCATGGCCGTGCCCGGCACCCGCTCGGAGACCCCGAAGGCCTTCAGGTACTCGCCCTGCGGCGTCGACACGTTGACGATCACGCCCGGCACCGAGGCCTGCGTCAGCACCCGCTGCACCGCCTCGTCCAGCTTCGCCGTCACCTCCGGCGTCAGCGGCACCGTCGTCCCGCTCGCCGTGGCGGCCGGGGGAGTGGGCGTCGGCGGCGAGGGGCTCACCGGTGTGACGGTCGCCTTCGGGGAGGGGCTCGCCGTCGGCGTGGGGCTCGCCGCCGCCGCTGCCGCCGTCACCTCCCCGGCCGGCGGAGGTTCGGACGGCGAGCCGGCCGAGCAACCGGCGCCGGCCGCCAGCGCGGACAGCGCCAGCAGCAGCGCGAGTGGAACGGCGGGCCGCCGCCGGGGGGTCGTGGCTCGGGCCGTCGCACGGTTCGTCATCTTCGGGCGCCTCTCTGGGCCGGACGGACCCGGAGCAGCGCTCCACGGGCCCGCAAGGGGGAGCGTTCGCCACCGTATGCGCGCCCATCGCGCCGCGCGCGCCCACCGCCCGCCCGCTGGACCGAACGGCCCCACGCGTCAGCCACCCGCCGCAACCCCGCTCGCGCGCCGCCGCCGCGCGCCCCCCGCCGTGGTTACCCGCTCCCTACCGGCGGGCGAGTAGGGTGCCCACCGCCGGACCCGACGGGAGGGGGAACACCGAGGTGCTGCACTGCGAAGCCGTCGCCGTCGGCAAACGCTACGGACGCGGGCCCTGGATCCTGCGCGACGTCGACCTGCGGCTCGCCCCCGGCGACGTGCTCGCCGTCCTCGGCGCCAACGGCTCCGGCAAGTCCACCCTGCTGCGCGTCCTCGCCGGCCTCACCCGCCCCACCACCGGCCGCCTCACCGGCGCCGTCGCCACCGGCCGGGCCGCCGTCGGCTACGTCCCCGACCGGTTCACCGCCCATGAACGCCTCACCGCCGCCGGCTACCTCACCCACCTCGGGCGCATCCGCGGCCTGCCCACCGCCACCGCCCGCCACCGCGCCGGGCAACTGCTCGAACGGCTCGCCCTGGTCGGCGGCCCCGACGCCGCGCTGCGCACCCTGTCCAAGGGCAACGCCCAGAAAGTCGCGCTCGCCCAGGCGCTGCTCGTGCCGCCCGACCTGCTGGTGCTCGACGAACCCTGGTCCGGCCTCGACGCCTCCGCGCACACCGTGCTCGCCGAACTCATCGCCGAGACCGCCGCCGAGGGCGGGGCGGTGGTCTTCACCGACCACCGGGAAGCCGTCGCCGAGGCGCACGCCACCGCCACCCGCACCATCGCCGACGGCCGGGTGACCCGGACCGCCTCCGGGTCCTCCTGCGCACCGCCCGCCGAGATCGTCCTCAGCGGCCCCGGCCCGGCCGCACCCGACTGGCCGGCCCTGCCCGGGGTCCTCGCGCTCACCCGCCGGGAGTCCGAACTGCACCTGCGCGTCGAACAGGCGCACGCCGACGCCGTGCTGCTCGCCGCCCTGGGCCACGGGTGGTCCGTCCGTGCCGTCACCCGGCCCGCCGCCCCTGCCCCTGCCCCCGTCCCCGCCCCTGCCCCGAGGACCGCCGCCCGATGACCGCCCTCGTCCGCTACCGGCTCACCACCCTGCTGCTCTCCCAGCGCTACCTCGCCCCGCTGCTCCTGTTCACCGCCCTGGTCGCCGTCCTGACCAGCAACGACACCGGTCCGCTCACCGCCGCCCACGGCGCGGCCGCCGCCGCGATGCTGCTCGCCGCCACCTGGCTCACCATGGCGCTCGGCGGTCTGGAGGACCGGCCCCACCGCGCGCTGCTCACCGCCGCCGCCGGCAGCCCGCGCCGCCTGCTCACCGGCACCGTGCTCACCGCGCTGCTCGGCTGCCTGCCGCTCACCGCCCTCGGTCTCGCCCTGCCGCTGCTCGTCGGCACCCACAGCCCCACCGCCGCCGACCTGCTCCTCGGCACCGAGGCCCAGCTCACCTGCGCCTGCACCGGAACCGCCGTCGGCCTGCTCGCCTCCCGGCCGGTGGTCCGCCGCCAGGGCCACGGTCTGCTGCTCGCCCTCGGCCTGCTGTTCGCGCTCACCGTGAGCAAGGGCCTGCCGCCGGTGAACCTCCTGCTCACCCGGCTCTCCGCGCACCACCGCTCGGCGGACCTGCTCGCCTCCACCGCACTGCTGCTCGTGCTCGCCGTCGCCCTCCTCGCGGCCGCCGCGGCACTCGCCCACGCCGTCGCGGCCCGCCGGGACTGACCGCGGACGACCCCGGACGACGGCTGACCGTACCGGGGGCGCGCACCCGTCGGCACAGCGCCCCGCGTGCCCCGAACGCGCCCCGCACGCTCCGCCGTCGGAGTGCCGACCGGCATGCCGCGAAGGCCCCGGACGCCTGCTCGGGCACGATCGTTTAGCCGAGCTGTCGCGGCCCTTAAGAATTCCTCGATGGACCGCACCCCCTCCCACCAGGCAGATTTCTGCCTGCCCGGAATGCGGACACCATCGGTGCCGCCGGCCGCCACCGACCGGGCCTCGCCGGCCTGCCCACACCAGGCCGCCCCCACCGTGCGTCAGGAGCCACCGCCGTGAAGGCACTCGTCAAGCAGAACGCCGAGCCCGGACTCTGGCTGATGGACGTCCCGACCCCGGTGATCGGCCCCGGCGAGGTCCTCATCAAGGTGCTGCGCACCGGCATCTGCGGCACCGACCTGCACATCCGCAAGTGGGACGGCTGGGCCCAGCAGACCATCAGGACCCCGCTGGTCCTCGGCCACGAGTTCGTCGGCGAGGTCGCCGAGATCGGCGCCGGCGTCGCGGACATCGCGGTCGGCGACCTGGTCAGCGGCGAGGGCCACCTGGTCTGCGGCAAGTGCCGCAACTGCCTGGCCGGCCGTCGCCACCTCTGCCGCAACACCGTCGGCCTCGGCGTCAACCGCGACGGCGCCTTCGCCGAGTACGTCGCCCTGCCCGCCTCCAACGTCTGGGTCCACCGCGTCCCCGTCGACCTCGACGTCGCCGCGATCTTCGACCCCTTCGGCAACGCCGTGCACACCGCGCTCTCCTTCCCGCTGGTCGGCGAGGACGTGCTGGTCACCGGCGCCGGGCCGATCGGCATCATGGCCGCCGCCGTCGCCAAGCACGCCGGCGCCCGCAACGTGATGATCACCGACGTCTCGCCGTACCGCCTCGACCTCGCCCGCAAGGTCGGCGTCTCGCTGGCGCTGGACGTCTCCGAGCACACCATCGAGGAGGGCCAGCAGAAGCTCGGCCTGCGCGAGGGCTTCGACGTCGGCCTGGAGATGTCCGGCCGCCCCGAGGCGCTCCGGTCGATGATCGCCAACATGACCCACGGCGGGAAGATCGCCATGCTCGGCCTGCCCGCCGAGGAGTTCCCGGTCGACTGGGCCTCCGTCGTCACCTCGATGCTCACCATCAAGGGCATCTACGGGCGCGAGATGTTCGAGACCTGGTACGCGATGTCCGTCCTGCTGGAGGGCGGCCTCGACCTCGGCCCCGTGATCACCGGCCGGTACCCCGCCGCCGACTTCGAGGCCGCCTTCGACGAGGCGGCGAGCGGCCGCTGCGGCAAGGTCATCCTCGACTGGACCGCCTGATCCCCCTCGCCCGCCAGACACCCTCGCCACCCCCGCGTTGCCACCCCGCTTAGGAGCAGCTGTGTTCGACACCGTGCGCGACGACCTCGCCGCCACCCTCGACGAGATCCGCGAGGCCGGCCTCTTCAAGCCGGAGCGGGTGATCGGCACCCCGCAGAGCGCCGCCGTCACCGTCACCGGCGGCGGCACCCCCGGCGAGGTGCTCAACTTCTGCGCCAACAACTACCTCGGCCTCGCCGACCACCCCGAGGTGCTCACCGCCGCCAAGGACGCCCTCGACCGCTGGGGCTACGGCATGGCCTCGGTCCGCTTCATCTGCGGCACCCAGGACGTGCACAAGGAGCTGGAGGAGCGCCTCTCCGCGTTCCTCGGCCAGGAGGACACCATCCTCTACTCCTCCTGCTTCGACGCCAACGGCGGCGTCTTCGAGACCCTGCTCGACGAGCGCGACGCCGTCATCTCCGACGCCCTCAACCACGCGAGCATCATCGACGGCATCCGGCTCTGCAAGGCGCGCCGCCACCGCTACGCCAACCGCGACCTCGCCGACCTGGAGCAGCAGCTCAAGGAGAGCCAGGACGCCCGCCGCCGCCTGATCGTCACCGACGGCGTCTTCTCGATGGACGGCTACGTCGCCCCGCTGCGCGAGATCTGCGACCTGGCCGACCGCTACAACGCGATGGTCATGGTCGACGACTCGCACGCCGTCGGCTTCGTCGGAGCGAACGGGCGCGGCACGCCCGAGCTGCACGGCGTGCTGGACCGCGTCGACATCATCACCGGCACGCTGGGCAAGGCGCTCGGCGGCGCCTCCGGCGGCTACGTCGCCGCGCGTCGCGAGATCGTCGCGCTGCTGCGCCAGCGGTCGCGGCCGTACCTGTTCTCGAACTCGCTCGCGCCGGTGATCGCCGCCGCCTCGCTGAAGGTGCTGGACCTGGTCGAGCAGTCGAACGAGCTGCGCGAGCGGCTGGCGGCCAACACGGCGCTGTTCCGCTCGAAGATGACCGAGGCTGGCTTCGAGATCCTGCCCGGCGACCACCCGATCGCCCCGGTGATGATCGGCGACGCCGCCAAGGCCGGCCGCCTCGCCGAACTGCTGCTGGAGCGCGGCGTCTACGTGATCGGCTTCTCCTACCCGGTCGTGCCGCACGGCCAGGCCCGGATCCGCGTGCAGCTCTCCGCCGCGCACACCACCGAGGACGTCGAGCGCGCCGTCGCCGCCTTCATCGACGCCCGCGCCGCCCTGGGCGAGTAGCCGCCCACCCCCGAACGCCCGTGGCGCGCCCGCTCGGAACCGGCCGCGCCACGGGCTCACCACCTCACCCCCGGAACCACCTGCCCCACCCTCCCGCCACGGGAGTGGGAAGTCGGCCCACCCGACTTCCCACTCCCGTTCGCGGTTTCTAGGGCGTCGGCTGTCCGGGGATGCGGGGCCGGAGGGCCAGGGCGGCGCGGAACTCCAGGGGAGTGGGCCACGGGGCGCGGCGGTGGATCATGCGGTGGCAGTTGGAGCAGATCAGCGCGAGGTCGGAGAGGTTCGTCCTGCTCTCCCCGGCCACGTGGAGCGGCACGATGTGGTGGCACTCGATGTAGCCCGCGCCGCGTGCTCCGTACGCCTGTTCGAAGTCGAAGTCGCAGATCTCGCAGGCGACGGTGCCACCGCGGCGGAGGACCGATTCGATCTTCTTGCCCTTGAGCCGGGAATCGCGCTCCCGGCGGAGATGGCGCCGCATCAGCAGCCGGCCCTCGGGAGCCTCGAAGCCGTCGTCCTCGAAGCCGTCCGGCTCATCGCCGGAGACCTGCTCGGGCAGGAAGTCCTGGCTCTCCACCAGCTCGCGGATGCGCCGGGCGGCCTCCAGCATCTCGGCCGGCCGGTCGGCGAACGCGCGCAGGACCGCGTTCTCCCCGTCGGTCGTGGTGCCCGGCTCACCGCGATCCGGATGACCCGCCGCCAGCTCGCGGGTCTTCCGGGCGACGCCCTCCGGCTCCAGGAACGGTCCGCCCCGGGTGCTGTCGTGCGCCGCCATGTGCCGCAGGAGGGCGGAGAGCTCGACGATCCGGGGATCGCCGGCGGCCAGCCCCTGCCGGCCGTTCTCCACCACGAGGGCGCACGCGAGGACGGTCTCGTCCGTCGTCCACGGCGGGTTCCGCACCTGCCGGACCACGAAGCCGATCCGCCGGAGCCAGAGCGCGGCCCCGGCCCGGCCGCCGCTGAAGTCGTCGTGGGTGAGGGCCTGCCCGTACTCGTACCGGTGGGCCACCCCGGCGATCGCCTTGGAGTCGTACCACCGCCCGTTGAAATCCAGGACGTAGTCGAGCGCCCGGCCGTAGCCGTAGCTCTCCCGGAAAGCCGCGGCGCCGACGCGGTCGCACTCTTCGATGGCCTTGACCACGGAGGGCCGGCCGAAGATCCCCTTCTGCATGCCCGCATGGTAGGCGACCCCGGACCGGCCCTCCGGCCCCCTGTCTTCACGGGATCGTCACCCGTGGGTCGGGGGGTGCGGGGGCGCTGGCAGAATTGGGTTGTGATCGACGCGAGACGGCTGCGGACCCTGCGAGCGGTGGCGGACCACCGGACGGTGACCGCTGCGGCGGCTGCGCTGTACCTCACGCCCTCGGCCGTCTCGCAGCAGTTGGCCGCGTTGGAGCAGGAGACCGGTCACCACCTGCTGGCCCGGGAGGGGCGGGGGGTGCGGCTGACGGCGGCCGGGGAGATCCTGCTCGGGCACGCCGACGCCGTGCTCGCGCAGTTGGAGCGGGCCGAGGCGGACCTCGCCGCCTACAGTGCGGGCGTCTCCGGTGAGGTGACCGTCGCGTCGTTCGCGACCGGGATCTCGCTCGTGCTCGCGCCGGCCATCGGCACGCTGGCCGCGCGGGCCCCCGGTGTGCGGCTCAAGGTGCTCGACGCCGAGGGGGACGCCAGCCTGCCGATGGTGCTGGACGGTCGCGCCGATCTCGCGGTGGCGGTCGAGTACCGGGGCGCCCCGCGTGCCGACGACGCCCGGCTCACCCGTGTGCCGCTCTACGCGGAACCGTTCGAGGCGGTGCTGCCCCTGGCGCACCCGCTGGCCGCCGGGGACGGGCCGATCGCGGTGGCCGACCTCGCCGACGAGCCGTGGATCGGCCCCTACCCGGGCAACCCGTGCCACGACGTGGTGCTGCTGGCCTGCGAGCACGCCGGGTTCCAGCCGCGGCTGGTGCACTCCTCGGACGACTTCCGCGCCGTGGTCGCCCTCGCCTCCGCCGGTGCGGGCGTGGCGCTGGTGCCGCGCTCGGCGCTGCTCGGCGTCGACCTGGGCCGGGTCGCCGTGCGCCCCGTCGACAGCGCGCTCGCCACCCGCCGGGTGTTCGCCGCCGTGCGGGCCGGTGCCGACGGCCACCCGCTGATCCGCCCGGTGCTGGACGCGCTGGCCGACGCCGCCCCCGCCGCCGACCGGCGCTGATCGGCGGGCGAGGGGCGAGCGGGCGGTCAGCCGGCGAAGTACGGTTCGTAGGGCGAGTCCTCCGGTGTGTGGACCAGGACGTACTCCTCGCCGCGGCCGGTGCCCGTGACGACCTCGCGCAGCCGCGCCAGGACCTCGGCCTCGCCGGGCAGGGTCAGGCCGAGGGCGGCGGCCGCCCGGTCCCGCCGGGCGGCCAGGTCGGGCATGTCCTCCAGGTACTCGGCGGCGGCCCGCGCGCTCTCCGCCGGGGAGAAGCCGCCGCAGTCCCGCCACCAGGGCACGACCAGCAGCAGGCGCAGCAGCTCCGGCAGCCCGACCGCGAGCAGGGCGGCCCGGCCCTCGGAGTCGGCGTACAGGACCGGACGCTCCTCGCCGCCGTCGCCGCAGAAGAAGAAGGTGCCCCCGGCCCCGTCCCCGGCGAACCCCTCCAGCGCCGCCCCGGAGGCGAGGTGGACCTCCTCGCCGTGGTCCCCGCGGGCGAGGTCGAAGTCGCCCGGCCAGTCGAGGAAGCGGGCGGCCTCGGCGTGCCGGGTGATGGCGGTGATGAGTGGCGACATGCGGGGCACGGTACCCGCCGGAACCGACAGCGCAGCCGGTGCGGGCATCAGGAGGAGCGCACCGCGGTGATGTGCCGCCGGAGCGGGGATCCTGCCGCCACCGCCACCGCCACACGGCTCGGCACCGCCACACGGCTCGGCACCGCGCCTCCGGCGAGGTATGAGCCGTGGCGGACGGGGTAGCCGCGAGTGGCACCCGAGAGGAGCGACCCGCCGTGGGAACCCCGCCGAACGACCCCGTGCCGCCCAGCCCCACCCCGGCCCCCGGACCGGGACCAGGGCCCGGACCCGGTCCGCTGCCGGGACCGGTGCCCGCTCCCGGCGGGCCCGACCCGGTGCCGCCCGCCCCGCCGCGGCCGGAACCCGATCCGCTGCCCCCGCCCGCGCCCCGTCCGGACCCGCGCCCGCACCCGGGACCGCGGCCCGGGCCCGGGCCCGCCCCCGAGCCGGTGACCCGGGCCGTGAGGGGACGGACCGCTCAGTCCGCCGCCTCGCCCAGGTAGGCGGCCCGCACCCGCGGATCGTCCAGCAGTTCGGCCGCCGGGGCGCTCATCACGATCGACCCGGTCTCCAGGACGTAGCCGCGGTCGGCGAGCCCGAGCGCCTGGGCGGCGTTCTGCTCGACCAGCAGGACGGTCGTCCCCTGGCCGTTGATCTCCCGGACGATGTCGAAGATCCGTGTGACGATCAACGGGGCCAGGCCCATCGACGGCTCGTCCAGCAGCAGCAGTGCGGGCCGGCCCATCAGTGCGCGCCCGATGGCGAGCATCTGCTGCTCGCCGCCGGACAGCGTGCCGGCCTCCTGCCCGCGCCGTTCGGCCAGCACCGGGAACAGGCCGTAGACCCGGTCGAGGTCCTCCTCCGGGGTGCGGCGGAAGCGGTACGCGCCCATGTCGAGGTTCTCCCGGACGGTCATCGCGGGGAACACCCGCCGCCCCTCGGGCGCGTGCCCGATCCCGAGGCCGACCACCTCGTGCGGCGGGACGCCGTCCACCCGGGTACCGCGGAAACGGATCTCGCCCGCCCGGGGCCGCAGCAGGCCCGACACCGCCTGGAGGGTGGTGGTCTTGCCGGCCCCGTTGGCGCCCAGCAGGGCGACCACCTCGCCCTCCCGGACCACCAGGTCGACGCCCTTCAGCGCCTCGATCGCCCCGTACGCCACGTGCAGGTCGCGCAGTTCCAGCACCGGTGCCCGCTCCTGCCCCCGCTCGTGCTCCTGCCCCGGACCCGCCGATCCGCCGGCGGTCACGGCTCCTCCTGCGGCCCGGCGGTGCCCAGGTACGCCTCGACCACCGCCGGGTCGCGCTGCACCTCGGCGGGCCGCCCCTCGGCGATCACCCGGCCGAAGTTGAGCACCGTCACCCGGTCCGCCACCGACATCACCAGCCGCATGTCGTGCTCGATCAGCAGCACCGTCACCCCGAGCTCGCCGTTGATCCGCCGGATCAGCCGTTCCAGTTCGCGCTTCTCGGTCGGGTTGGTGCCCGCCGCGGGCTCGTCCAGCAGCAGCAGGGCCGGCTCGGTGGCGAGCGCGCGGGCGATCTCCAGCCGCCGCTGGACGCCGTACGGGAGCGCGGAGGCCGTCTCGTCGGCGACCGCGCGCAGCCCGGTGAAGTCCAGCAGGGCGGCGGTGGCGGCGTCACTGGACCGCTCGTTGGCGCGGGCGCGCGGCAGCCGCAGCATGGCGGCGACCGGGCCGGTGCGCTGTCTGGTCTCGGCGGCGACCTTGACGTTCTCGTAGGCGGACAGGGCGGCGAACAGCCGGATGTTCTGGAAGGTGCGGGCGATGCCGGCCCGGTTCACCGCGTGGGGCTTGCGGCCGCGCCGCCGCCGCGCCGGGCCGCCGACCAGGTGGACGGGGTGCCCGGCGGTGGGCGGGGCGAACGCGATGGTGCCCTCCTGGGGGGTGCAGACGCCGGTCAGGCAGTTGAACAGCGAGGTCTTCCCGGCGCCGTTGGGCCCGATGACGGCGAGGATCTCGCCCCGGCCGGCGGTGAGGTCGACCCGGTCGAGGCTGGTCAGGCCGCCGAACCGCAGGGTGACCCCGCGGACGGCGAGCAGCGGGCCCTCCGGAGCGCCGGCGGGCGGGCCGGCCGTCACGGCGACCTCCCCTCGGGGTTCTCGGACATCGCGTCGGCGTCCGCGACGCCCTGGGCGGCCAGGCCGAGTTCGCGCCGGCGGCGGCGCGAGGGGATCAGGCCCTGCGACCGGAAGATCATCATCACCACGAGGATCCCGCCGATCCAGATCGGGATGTCCTCCTGGCGGACGAGTTCCTGCTGCTGGAAGACGGCGGGCAGGAAGGTCAGCAGCGCCGCGCCGACCACCACCCCGGTCAGCGAGCCCATGCCGCCGAAGATCACGTACGACAGCACGCTGATCGACAGCACGATCGGGAAGCTCGCCGGGTTGATGTAGCCGATCCGGGAGGCGTAGAGGACGCCGGACAGGCCGGAGACCGAGGCGCCGATCGCGAAGGCCATCAGCTTGTACCGGACGGTGGGCACGCCGGTGGCGGCCGCGGCGACCTCGTCCTCGCGCACGGCGGTCCAGGCGCGGCCGACCTTGGAGTGCTCCAGCCGGGAGAACAGCAGCAGCACGACGGCCAGCATGCCGACGAACAGGTACCAGTACGGCAGCGAGTCCAGGCCCCAGGCGTAGTGCACGCCGTCGACGTGCACGGAGAAGTGCGGGATGCCGCCCGCGCCCTGGTTGCCGCCGGTCCAGGTGTCCTTGTTGACCAGGAACAGCTGGACGATCCCGTGGAAGCCGAGGGTCACGATGGCCAGGTAGTCGCCGCGCAGCCGCAGCGTCGGCGCGCCCAGCAGCAGCCCGGCGAGCAGGCAGACCACGACGGCGATCGGCAGGACGACGAAGGGGTTGAGGGCGAACGGCGGCTTCACCGGCAGCGCCCGGGTGAAGAAGGCGCAGGTGTAGGCGCCGATCGCGAAGAAGGCCACGTAGCCGAGGTCCAGCAGGCCGGCCCAGCCGACCACCACGTTGAGGCCGACGGCGAGCAGGACGAACACCGCGACCTGGTCGACCAGGACGCGCTGGTAGAACTCGCCGGCGAACCGCGGCAGGACGATCGCCGCGACCGCCACGGCGAGCAGGAACAGCCTTCGGTTGAGCCGCCGTTCGGCGATCCGCTGCCAGCCGGCCCGCACGCCCGCGGTGCGCCGGGCGAGGCCAGGGCCGGGACCGCGGGCGCGCCAGACCTCCAGCACCGCCCACACCGCGACCGCGGCGGCCAGCCACCGGAGCAGGGCGGCCGAGCCGAGCGACTCGCGCAGCACCAGCAGGTGGTCGGTGGGCGTGCCCTGGGCGGTCGAGGTGAGCACGGTCAGCAGCACCCCGGCGGCCAGCCAGCCGCCCAGCCGCAGCAGCGGCGCGGGGACCCGCCGCCGGCGCCTGACGGCGGGGACGGGGGGCGCGCCGCTCACGCCGCCCGCCCCAGGCCCCGGCCGAGGATGCCGGTCGGGCGGAACATCAGCACCAGGATCAGCACCACGAAGGCGACCACGTCGATCCACTGGCTGGACATGCAGGACTGGCTGAGGCTCTCCGCCACACCGAGCAGCAGCCCGCCGATCATGGCGCCGCGGATGTTGCCGATCCCGCCGAGCACCGCCGCCGCGAACGCCTTGATGCCGGGCAGGAAGCCCATCTGGTAGTGCACGTTGAGGTAGGTGCCGAAGAGGAAGCCGGCGGCGCCGCCGAGCAGCCCGCCGATCACGAAGGTCTGCGAGATGACGCGGTCGATGTCGACGCCCATCAGACTGGCCGTCTGCGCGTCCTGGGCGACGGCGCGGATGCCCGAACCGAGCCTGGTGCGGTTCACCACCCGGTCGAGCAGCAGCATCATGACGACGGCGGTGCCGACGATCACCAGCTGCTGGACCCGGACCTGGGCACCGAACAGGGTGAACACCACGCGGTTGGAGTAGAGCGCGGGGACGTCGGTGCGGTCGCGGCCGAACAGCTTCCCGGCGAGGTTGAACAGGAACAGCGAGGCGCCGATCGCGGTGATCAGGTAGACCAGCCGGGGCGCGCCGCGCCGTCGCAGCGGACGGTAGGCGACGCGCTCCAGCAGGAAGGCGACGGCGGCCCCGAACACCGCGGCGCCGAGCAGCCCGGCCAGCGTGAACAGGACGGACTGCGCGCCGTGCGGCGTGGTTCCCGGGGCGGCGAGCGCCTGGGCGGTGAACAGGCCGGCGAAGCCGCCCGTCATGAACACCTCGCTGTGCGCGAAGTTGATCAGCTGGAGCACGCCGTACACCAGCGTGTAGCCGATGGCGATCAGCGCGTAGAGCGCGCCCAGGGTGATCCCGGGGACCAGGAACTGCCAGAAGTGGTCGGTGAGGCACATGGGGCGGCGCGGGTCATCCGGCGATCAGCTTGTCGACGGTGCCGAGCGCGGCGATCCGGCCGTTCCTGACCTCGTAGACGTAGATGCCCTTCTCGGTGACCTCGCCGTTGGGCTGGAACCTGATCTCCTTGCTGAGGCCCTTGTGGTCCACGGTGCGCAGGCCCTCGACGACCTTCTGGCGGTCGACGTCGGTGCCCAGCGACTTCATCACCTGGATGAGGGTGTTGGTGGTGTCGTAGCCCTCCGGCGAGTAGGTGCCCGGGGGCTGGTGGGCGAGCGCGGTGTAGTCCTCGACGAACTTCTTGGCCGCCGGATCGGCGGAGGCCGCCGCCGACAGGCACGGGCAGGTCATCTGCCAGCCCTCACTGGCGGAGCCGGCGAGCTGGATGAACTTGGGGTCGTTGGTGCCGTCGTCGGACATCGCCCTGCCGGTGAACGAGGTGTTCTCCAGGGCCTTGGCGAGCGGGGCCGCGTCGGCGTAGTAGCCGGCGTAGTAGACGGCCTGCGCACCGGAGTTGGCGATCTTGGTGGCGACCGCCGAGTAGTCGTTGGTCCCGGCGGCGACGCTGTCGCCGGTCACCTGCACGCCGTTGGCCGTCAGCTGGTTCCTGATGTTCCCGGCGAGGCCGACCCCGTAGTCCGACTTGTCGTCGAGCAGGTAGACGGACTTCACCTGGAGCACCTTGGTGAGGTAGTCGGCCGCTGCGACGCCCTGCGCCGAGTCCGGCGGGACGATCCGGAAGAAGGTCTTGAAGCCGTTGGCCGGATCGGTGAGCGCCGAGGCGGTCGCCGACGCGCTGACCGAGGCGAGGTTCGCCTGGGTGAACAGCGGCTCGGCGGCCTTGGTGGCGCCGGAGAAGGTGGGCCCGACCACGCCGACGACGCTGCTGTCCCCGATGAGCTGCTGGGCCGCGGTCGGTCCCTTGGCGGGATCGCCCTGGTCGTCGGCCTCCTTGACCTTGAGCGTGAACGGCAGGTCGCCCCGCTCGTTCGCCTGCTGGACGGCGAGCTTGACGCCCCAGTCGATGTTGATCCCGAGCTGGGCGTTGGGCCCGGTCAGCGGCCCCTGGAAGCCGATGGTGTAGGTGGGTTTGTCCGCTGCGACGGCGCCCGCGTGAGCGAGCGGGGACAGCGCCAGCGCCCCGGCCATCACCGGGACGCCTGCCATGATGATCATTCTTCTGCGCATGATGCACCTCTCGGGCGGCGCCTGCCCGGATCACGCTCGGTCGCGCGTGCCGTCCGGCGCTCCGCCGCCACCAGGGCGAAGGGCTCACCCCGCGTATCCGCTTGACCGCGGTGCGGTGGGCGAACGCGTCGTGGAAACCCACTGTACGTGCGAGCGCCCGCACCGGCCGCTCGGGAAGCCGGGCGTGCACGGGCGGTGCGCCCGCGCCGTACCGGACCCCCGCGGCCATTCGGCGCAGCCCGCCGCCGCCGACCCGCCCCGGGCCGGGCCGCGCGCCTACGGTGGGCTGGTGACCGATCGTCCGACCGGGCGGCCGCCCGCCGTGCCCGGCCCGGCCTACCTCGGGGCCGCCGCCGCCTTCGCCGTCTGCATGGCGGGCACCACCCTGCCCACCCCGCTCTACGGCCTCTACCAGGAGGAGATCGGCTTCTCCGAGCTGATGGTCACCGTCGTGTTCGCCGTCTACGCCTTCGGTGTCATCGGCGTCCTGCTGCTCGTCGGCAACGTCTCCGACACCGTCGGACGCCGGCCCGTGCTGCTCTGCGGACTGGCCTGTGCGGCGGCGAGCGCCGTCGCCTTCCTGGCCGAGGGCGGACTGCCGCTGCTCTGCCTGGGCCGGCTGCTCTCCGGCTTCTCGGCTGGCCTGTTCACCGGCACCGCCACCGCCTACGTGCTGGAACTCGCCCCGCCCGGCCGGCGGGCCCGCGCCGCGTTCGCCGCGACCGCCGCCAACATGGGCGGCCTGGGCTGCGGCCCGCTGCTGTCGGGCCTGCTCGCCGAGTACGCGCCGCACCCCCTGGTCCTGCCGTTCGCCGTGCACCTGGTGATGCTCGCCGCGTCCTTCGCCGTCACCTGGTTCCTGCCGGAGACCGTCGACGGCGCCCGCCCGCTGCGCACCGCCCGGCCGCGCCGGCCTTCGCTGCCGCCGCAGGTCCGGGGGGTCTTCGTCCCGGCGGGCCTCGCCGCCTTCGCGGGGTTCTCGCTGCTGGGCGTCTTCACCTCGGTCAGCCCCGCCTTCCTCGCGCAGGACCTGGACGTCCACAACCACGCGGTCACCGGCCTCATCGTCTTCACGGCCTTCCTCGGCTCCACCCTCGGGCAGCTCCTGGTGCCCCGGCTGGGCACCGCCCGGGCCATCCCGCTGGGCTGCCTGGTGCTGATCGCCGGGCTCGCCCTGCTGGCGGCGGCGCTCGCCTGGAACACCCTGCCGCCGCTGGTGCTGGCCGCCCTGGTGGGCGGTTCCGGGCAGGGCATGGGCCTGCGCGGCGCGGTCGGCGAGATCGCCGCCGCGGCCCCCGCCGAACACCGGGGCGGCGCGCTCTCCGCGCTCTTCGTCGTCGCCTACTTCGGCATCTCGATCCCCGTCATCGGCATCGGCCTGCTCGCCGAACCCCTCGGCCTGTCCGACGCGGGCCTGGTCTTCGCCGGCTGCATGGCCGTGCTCGCCGCCGCCTCCGGCCTCTACCTGCTGCGCCGCCCGGGGGCGGGGGCGGGGGCGGGCGGGGCCGGCTGACGGCGTGCCCGTTTTCGGGGTGGGTCGAAGGGCTTTGCCCGGCCGCCGCCCGCCCGGTGAGACTCTCCGAGGCAACAGGCCATCCGGAGAAGTGACTTGAGGAGAGTGTCCGTCATGAGGATCGCGCGTTCCCTCGTCCCGCGCGCCGGCGTCGCGCTGGGCGCCGTACTGATGGCGACCGGGCTGCTGGGCGGTCCCGCCCAGGCCGCCGACGGCGCCCCCGCCCCGGCCGTCACGGCCGCCGCCCCGGCCGCCGCGGCACCCGCCTCCGACGCCGACCAGACGGTCATCCGGGCCACGGCCGGCCTGAGCCGCGGCCAGAGCTGGTCCTCGCCCGACGGCAGCACGGTCCTGCACCAGCAGTACGACGGGCACGTCGTCCTCTACAAGAACGGCGTCGCGATCTGGACCGCCGTCGGCACCTACGGGGTCGGCACCTACTTCTACGTCCAGGACGACGGCAACCTCACCGCCTACGACGCCGCCTGGCGCCCCCTCTGGGAGAGCCGCACCGGCCGCCACCCCGGCGCCTACCTCGCCATCCAGAACGGCGGGAACCTGGTCGTCTACTACGGCGGAACCCCGCTGTGGTGGTCCAACTACCGCCCCGGCGGCGGCACCGGCCCGATCGACCCGACCGACCCCGAGTGCATCCCCACGACCCATCAGCTCTGCCCGTAGCCCCCGCCCCTGCCGCCGGTGACCGCCGGGGCCGCGCCTCCCACCGGACGCGGCCCCGGCGGTCCGCGTTCGTCCCCCGCCCGCCCGGTCGCACCGCTCCCGGTGGTGCGCGTGGACACCACCGGTGACGTCACGGAACCGTTCGCCCGCCTCCCGGGGCGGCGCCCGAAACAGCCGTCGCAGTAGTCCGATCCGAACGGCGGCAAACCTTCCACTTGCGGCACGCAGGCACATAAGCTGCTCATGACTTGGGGGAACGACCCACGGGGGAACCACATGCTTCACGCACTCGTCGCCGGCGGCGGCATCGGCGGTCTGGCCACGGCCCTGGCCCTCGCCAACGGCGGCCACCGCGTCACCGTCCTGGAGCGCCAGGACGTCTTCACCGAAGTCGGCGCCGGCGTCCAGATCGCACCGAACGGCTTCCACGCCCTGGACCTGCTGGGCGTCGGTGCCGCCGTGCGCGAGCGCGCCGTCCACGTCGACGAACTGCGCCTGCTGGACGCGCTCACCGGCAGCCCGCTCGTCGCCATGCCGGTCGGCGAGCGCTACCGGGAGCGCTTCGGCGGCCCGTACGCCGTCGTCCACCGGCGCGACCTGCACAACCCGCTGCTCGCGGCCTGCCGGGAGAGCGGCGACGTCGAACTCGTGCCGGGCGCCCCGGTGCAGCGGTTCACCCAGGACGCGGACGGCGTGGGCGTCACCACCGCGGACGGCCGGACCTTCACCGGCGACCTGCTGGTGGGCGCCGACGGCATCCGCTCGACCGTCCGCGCGCAACTGCTGGACGACGGACCGCTGCGACCCTGCGGCCACACCATCTACCGCACCCTGGTCCCGATGGAGCGGGTGCCGCCCCGGCTGCGCCGCAACGCGGTGACCCTGTGGGCCGGCCCCGGCTGGCACGTCGTCCACTACCCCGTCGCGGGCGGGGAGCAGCTCAACCTGGCCGCGGTGCTGGACGACGGTGCCACCGAGGCCGTCGCGGGCCGCCCGACCGGGCGCGACACCGTGCTGGCCCGCTTCCCCGAGCTCGACCCGGCCCCGGCCGAGCTCCTGCGGCTGGGCGAGGACTGGCGCGAGTGGGTCCTGTGCGACCGCGACCCGGTCGACGACTGGAGCCGCGGCCGGGTGACGCTGATGGGCGACGCCGCCCACCCGATGCTCCAGTACGCCGCCCAGGGCGCCTGCCAGGCCCTGGAGGACGCCGTCGTCCTCGGCGACCTCCTGGAGCACGCGCCGGCCGGCGATGTGACGAACCGCCTGGAGAAGTACGTCGAGGCCCGCCGCGAGCGCGCCGGACGCGTCCAACTGCTCGCCCGCGAGATGGGCGACATGCTCTACCACCCCGCCGGCGAGGAGGCCCTGGCCCGCGACGCGATGCTGAGCCCGCTCACCGAGGACGACCTCCACGACAAGGTCTCCTGGCTGCACTCCACCCCCGTCGGGCACGGTGCGTAGGGTGGGGTGACACCCGCCCGCCTGGGCGGCGGGAGGGTGACGCCCGACGCCGCTCGCGGCGGGTGCGGCGCCGTGGCTCAGGCGGCCGTTCGGCGGCGCGGGCGGACCATCACCCGCCGCAGGTCGCACAGGTCGACGGTGAAGTTGTCCGCCGTGGCCCGCATCCGGGAGAGGATCGTGTCGGGGCCGGTGATCCAGAGCCGCTCCACGCCGAGCCCGCGCAGCGAGCGGACGGCCTCGGGCCAGCCGATCGGGCGGACGAAGCCGTCGAGCAGCGCGGTCCGCAGCGGTTCGGGCTCGGTGAGTACCGCGCCGTCCTGGTAGGAGACGATCGGAATCCGGGGCGCCGCCAGCGGGTAGCGCGCGTACACCCGCTCCATCCGGGCGCGGACCCCGGTGAACAGCGAGGAGTGGGCGGGCGGGCGCATCGTGTAGAGCGAGTAGCCGCCGGCCCGGCTGATCGCGGCCTTGAAGCCGTCCAGCTCGGGCTCGTGCAGCGACACCATGTGGAAGTCGGCGTCCATCCGCCCGGAGACCTCGTGCCAGGAGAGCTCGGCGAGCAGCGGGTCGAGCCGCTCGGCGGGCACCCGGACGAGGGAGTGGGTGACCACGTGGCGGTGCTCGGTGGCGAAGTAGTCCCGCTCCACCCGGGCGATCTCCTCCACCAGCCGGACGGTGTCGGCGAACGGCAGCGCGCCGGTGTAGGCGAGCGCCGTGCGCTCCCCGAAGCTCGGGCCGACGCAGTACTGCGGGGCGGCGCCGAGCCGCTGCTCGGCCCACTCCGCCAGGGCCAGGCAGGCGACCAGGACGGCGACCTGGACCGGCTCGGCGTAGTCGTCCTCGGGCGGGGCGTCGGCGAGCGCGTCGACCAGCCGGTAGCCGAGCGCCTCGTCGGCCTCGGCCAGCCGGCGGCGGGCGAGCGGATGGACCATCAGGAAGGTGCCGAGGTCGCCGCGGCGCAGTGGTGACAGGGCCGGGAAGACGATCGCGGCGGTCATCGGGTTCCTCCGGAGGCGCTCCGCCCGGCGGGGCGCAGGGCGAGCCGCTCCAGCTCCCGCCGGTCGGGCTTGCCGTTGCGGTTGAGCGGGAGCCGGTCCAGCACCACGACCCGGTTGGGCTGCTCGTAGGCGGGAAGCACCGCGCAGATCCGCTCCCGCCAGTGCGCGACGTCCGCCCCGGTCTCGTCCTCGACGAAGAAGACCAGCGAGCTGCCGCGCCGCTCGTCCGGGACGGCGATCACCTTCGCCGAGCAGCCGGCCTCGGCGATCCGGGCCTCGATCCGTTCCGGGTAGAGCGTGTAGCCCATCCGGTGGACGGCCAGCTTGCGGCCCAGCACGGAGAGGTTGCCGTTCTCGTCCAGCTGCCCGAAGTCGCCGGTGCGCCGCCAGCCGGGGGTGACCGGGACCAGCGCGCCGTCCGGGCCGAGGTAGCCCTCCAACAGGTCGGGGGAGTCGACCTCGATCTCGCCGGTCTCCTTCGGGCCGAGCACGGTGCCCGCGTCGTCGACGATCCGTACGCCCATGCCCTCGACCGGCCGGCCGACGGCGACCGGGTTGGACTCGGTCGCGAAGGCGATGTTGCCCAGTTCGGTGCTGCCGTAGCTGTCCAGCAGGGGCCGGCCGTAGCGCTCGACGTACCGGTCGACCAGGGTCGGGTCCAGCGGGGCGGCGCCGCTGCAGAAGAGCCGCACGCCGGCCAGGTCGGCGGCCGGGTCGGGGCGCCGGCCGGCGATGTTCCACAGGGTGCGGTACGTGGCCGGGGTGGCGTCGAGCACCGTGGCGCCGGTCTCCCGGGCCAGGTCCATCGCCTGGTCGACCCGCCGGTAGGGGGCGACCACCAGCGAGCATCGGACCAGCCAGGCGATGAACACCATGGACAGGCCGTACTGGTGGGAGAACGGCAGCAGCGGCAGCAGCACGTCGTCGGGGCGGTGGCCGATCTGCGCGGCGTTGCGCTCCAAGTTGCGCAGGAACCGCGCGCCGGTCTTCACGATGCCCTTCGGGGTGCCGGTCGAGCCGGAGGACCACATGATCAGCCCGTCCGGCAGGGCCCGCCACGGGCCGAGGTCGAGCGCCCGGTCCCGGCCCGGGGACGGCGGCCCGGCGGCGGCCAGCAGTTCGTCGACGCGGGCCGTCCTGCCCTCGGCGGGCGGCAGCGCCTCACTGCCCACCACCGACAGCGCGGCCCGGGTCAGCCGGTGGATGCGGGTGGTCTCCTCGGCGGTGTCCTGGTGGTCCAGGAGCACGATCGAGGCACCGGCGTGGGCCAGGGCGAGCAGCACGGTGACCCAGGCGGTCGAGTTGTCCGCCTTGAACAGCACCCGGGTTCCCGGGCGGACGCCGAGGCCGGCCAGCACCCCGGCGACGCCGACGGCCGAACGCTCCAGGTCGGTCAGGGAGTGGGCGGAACCGGGGGCGAACACGGTGGCGGTCATCGGCGGGTGCGTCCTTCCGGGGTGGTGGTGCGGGCGGGGCGTCAGGTCAGCGGGAACTTCAACTGGCCCGAGGCGATCGGGTTGACGTAGTCGCTGCTGGTCATCCCGGCCTTCCTCATCGCCAGGCCGGTCAGGCCCTCGAAGATCGCCCGGCGGGCGTTCATCGTGGTGGAGTAGCCGGGGTCCAGGTGCGGCGCGACCTCGACGACGTCGATGCCGATGACGTTGGTCTCCGCGCAGATCCGCCGGAACGCCGGGAACAGCTCACGCGGGGTCAGCCCCCCTGGTTCGGGCGTGCCGGTGCCGGGGGCGTAGGCGGGATCCAGGACGTCGATGTCGAGCGACAGGTAGACGAACTCCGGGCCGTCGAGGACCTCCTCGATCACCCTGTCGAGCACCGCCGGGAAACCCAGCCGCTCGATCTCCGCCATGAAGTGGGTCCGCAGGCCGTTGCGGCGCATCCAGTTGAAGAGCGCGTCGTCCGGGCCGGACGGCGTGCGCAGGCCCACCTGGACGAAGTTCCGGCCCGGGATCCGGTGGTCCTCGATCAGCCGCCGCAGCGGGGTGCCGTGGGTGATCCGGTGGCCGAACACGTGCTCGTGGCAGTCGGGGTGGGCGTCGAAGTGGACGACGCCGACCTTGTCGGGACCGTACAGCTCGGCCAGCGCGCCGACGCTGGCGATCATCAGCGAGTGGTCGCCGCCCAGGATCACCGGGACGGCACCGAGGTCGGCGACCTCGCGGACGGTCGAGGCGATCGAGGGCAGTGACTTCTCGACGCTGAAGATGTCGACCGGGGCGTCCCCGTAGTCGACCACCTTCAGCACCTTGAACGGGCTCACCCGGGTGCTGGCGTTGATCAGCAGTTCGGGGGTGTTGAACAGGTAGCGCTCGTCGGAGCGCATGGCGCGCGGCCCGTAGGCGGCGCCCCGGTGGCCGGAGGAGGAGTCCAGCGGCACGCCGAACACCGCCACGTCCACGGCTCCCGCGCGCAGGTCCTCCTGGTTCAGGCAGACCGGCGCCCCCATGAAGGTCGGGATACCGGAATAGGCCGGCTGGAGGAAGGTGCGCCGTAAATCGATCGGACCGGGTTCGCGGGGCGATTCCTGCGAGCGGTCGACCGGAATTAGCCAGGAACCCTCGGCGTCATTGTCCGTCACGCTGATTTCCTTGTCGTTGCCTCTGCCGAATCGCGCCGGAATATGCCCGAACTGCCGGACGCCGGTTCCGAGCACGCCTTCCGGGGTGGCCTCCCGACGCCGACGGCAGGCTACGGAGGCGGCTTCGGCAGGCCAACCCCAGCGGATCCCCTACCCGGCGGAGCTGGGCGGGGCGGGGCGCCGGGCGGGGGGTGCGTCCGTGCCGCCCGGGTCCCGTTCGCACCGGAATCACCCGGACCGGCCCGGTGGGCCGGCCCGGGCTGACGATCCGGTCGGCGCCCGGCATATTCATGCCCTTTCGGGCATGCTCATCCTGTTCACATCCCGTATCCCGCCGATTCAGCAGGAGAACACCATTCCAGGAGCATAGTGTCGCTGCCGTCCTGAAATCAGAAAACATCAACGTCTGGCGCAGTGGCGGCAGAAGGCATCGGCGCAATGATCGGCCGGTCGAACGCCGCTCGGACTCCAGGGGTGCGACGGGAGGTCGCGGGCATCCGACCGGTCGCCGGAACCACGGTTGTTACCCTCGGGGAGGACGACGCAGGTGTTTGTAGAACGACAGGAGCAATTCGTCGGCTTCAAAGGCGCTCTCGACGAGTGTCTGGCCGGACACGGCAGACTGCTGTCAGTGGTGGGACCGCTGAGCAGCGGGAAGACCACCCTGCTGCGCGCGTTCGCCGAACAGGCCGACGCGGCCGGCTTCCGCGTCCTGTGGGCCACCGGCTCCCGGGCCGAGCGCGAACTGCCGCTCAGCCTGGTCAGCCAGTTCTGTCACGAACTGCCGGCCGCCACCGGCCACGCCGGGCGCGCCGAACTCGTTCGCGAGGTGCACGGCGCCTCCGCGACACTGCTCGCCGACAGCGAGCGGACCCCGCTGCTGATCGCCGTCGACGACCTGCACCACGTCGACCCGCTCTCGCTGCACTGCCTGCTCCACCTGGTCCGCCGGCTGCGTGGCGCCCGCGTCCTGGTGGTGGTCAGCGGCACCGAACTCGCCGAGCCCACCGACCCGCAGCTGTACGCCGAACTCATGGCGCTCGCCTCCGACAGCCACCACGAACTGCCGCCGCTGTCCCGCGAAGGCGTCGGCGAACTCCTCGCCGACGCCTTCGGCGCCCCGCCCGCCGACGCCCTCGTCGACGCCTGCGCCAAGGCGTCCGGCGGCAACCCCCTGCTGACCCGGACACTGATCGCCGACCTGCGCCTGGCCGGCGGCCCCCGCGTGGACCCGGACGGCCAGGTCGCGCCCGGCAGCGCCTACACCGCCGCCGCCCGCCGCTACGTGGAGCGCTGCGACCCCGTCACCCGCCGGGTCCTGGCCGCCGCCGCCCTGCTGGACCGGCGCCCGCCGGCCGGCCTGCTCACCCTCGCCCGGCTCGCCGAGGTCGACACCGCCGCCGCCCGCCGGGCCCTTACCGGCCTGGAGAACGCCGGCCTGATCAGCGACGGCCGCCTCCCGCACCCCGCGGCCCGCCAGGCCGTCCTCGACCAACTGCCGCCCGCCGCCGCCACCGACCTGCACCTGCGCGCCGCCCGGATCCTCCACGAGGACGGCTCGGCCCCCCTCCCGGTCGCCCGCCACCTGCTGGCCGCCGGCCACAGCCCGGTCTGGGCCGGGCCGGTGCTCGCGGCCGCCGCCGAGGAACTCCTCACCACCGGCGACGCCGATCTCGCCGCCGCCCTGCTGCGCCTCGCTCACGACGGCGCCACCGACGACGGCGCCCGCTCCGCGTTCAAGGTCGCACTGCTGCGGGCCGAGTGGCAGAGCGACCCCGCCGCCGCCGGCCACCGGCTCGGTCAGCTGGTGAACGCCGCCCGGGCCGGCCGGCTCGGCGTCACCGCCCAGGTCACCACCGTGCACTGCCTGCTCTGGCTGGGCCGCACCGCCGAGGCGGTCGAACTGCTCGACGCCCTCACCGCGCTGGACACCGCCCCCGACACCGACGCCGAGGAACGCGGCCGCATCCGCCTGCTCACCGCCTGGACCCGCTTCACCCACCCCGGCCTGCTGGACGCCGACCCGGTGACGCCCGGGGTACCCCGGCGCACCGCGGAGAGCGTCGTCAACACCCGCGAGGCGCTCGCCCAGGCGCTGGAGAGCGTGCTGGTCAAGGGGCCGAACAGCCTCGCGATGCACACCGCCGAACAGGCGCTTCCGCGCTCCTCGGGCCGCGGCGACACCATGACCATGTACGTCGCGGCGCTGACCGTCCTCATCCACGGCGACCGCCTGGAGAGCGCCGCACACTGGACCGACCGGCTGCTGGCCCACGCCGGCGAGCGCGGCTCCTCCTCCATGCAGGGCATGCTGACGGCGATCCGCGCCGACATCGCCCACCGCGCCGGCCGGCTCGCCGACGCCCAGCGCGACGCCGAGGCGGCCCTCGCCATGATGTCCGCCGACAGCTGGTCGGCCGCCGTCGGCGTCCCGCTCGGCACCCTGCTGCTGACGCTCACCGCCCGCGGCCGGCTCGTCGAGGCGGCCCGCCACCTCGATCGGCCGGTGCCCGACGCCATGTTCGAGACCGTCTGGGGCCTGCACTACCTGCGGGCCCGCGGGACCTACTACCTGGCCGCCGGCCGGCCCGAGGCAGCCCTCGACGACTTCACCGCCTGCGGCGACCTGATGGCCCGCTGGAACCTCGACCTGCCCTCCCTGGTCGCCTGGCGCGTCCTCGCCGCCCGTGCCTACCTGGCACTCGGCCGCCCCCAGCCGGCCCGCGTCCTGGCCGAGAGCCAGCTGACCCAGTTGGGCTCCGAACCGAGCCGCGCCAAGGCCTGCGCCCTGCGCGTGATCGCCGCCGCCGCCCCGCTCACCCAGCGCCCCACCCTGCTGCGCGAGGCCGCCGAGATGCTCCGCGCCTGCGGGGACCGGCTGGAACTCGCCCACACCCTGGCCGACCTGAGCCAGGCGCAGAGCTCGCTCGGCGACTTCCACCGCGCCCGGCTGACCGTCCGCCGGGCCTACGACCTGGCCGCCGACTGCCAGATCGACGCGCTGTGCCGGCGGCTGCTGCCGGACGTCGACGACGCCGTCCCCGAGGGCAGCGGGGAGTCCTACACCGAGGCGTTGAACTCGCTCAGCGACGCCGAGCGCAGGGTCGCCGTGCTGGCCGCCCAGGGCAACACCAACCGGCAGATCGCCAACAAGCTGCTGATCACCCTGAGCACCGTCGAGCAGCACCTGACCAAGGTCTACCGCAAGCTCAGCGTGGCCCGCCGGGCCGACCTGCTGGTCAAGCTCGGGCCGAAGGTCAGCAACATCGCCTGAGCCGCGGCTCCCGCACTCCGGACCGGACGGCACGGGCAGCCCGAACGGCTCGGACACGGCGCGGCACCCCCTGCGGGGCGCCGCGCCGTCGTCGTCGGACCGCACGGTCCGCGGCCCGCCGGTCGCGAACGGCGTCGGCTTATCCACGGTGGGGAGACTAGGGACGGCACGCACCCGTTCCCACCCCTAGCGGACCCTAGCCACGGGAGGCCGCCGCCCGCATCCGTCCGCGGTGTCCATCGAACGACGGACGGCTGTCGATCCCCCGGCCGTCGCGGACCGCACGCCCGACGGCCGAGACTGACCGCGTGACAGAAGCGGTGCACGTACGCGGCCTGCGCAAGGCCTACCAGGGAACCCCCGCCGTCGACGGGCTGGACCTGGACATCGGCGACGGAGAGGTCTTCGCCCTGCTCGGCCCCAACGGCGCCGGCAAGACCACCACCGTCGAGATCCTCGAAGGGTTCCGCGAACGCGACGCCGGCACCGTCCGGGTCCTCGGCGAGGACCCGCAGCGGGCCTCCCGCCGCTGGCGGTACGGCATCGGCCTGGTGCTGCAGAACGCCTCCGACATGGCCGACATGACGGTCGCCGAGACCGTCCGGCACTTCGCCGGCTACTACCCGGACCCGCGCCCGGTCGACGAGGTGATCGAACTGGTCGGTCTCACCGAGAAGGCCGGCCGCAAGGTCCGCACGCTCTCCGGCGGCCAGCGCCGCCGCGTCGACGTCGCGATCGGCGTCGTCGGCCGGCCCCGGCTGCTGTTCCTCGACGAGCCGACCACCGGCTTCGACCCGGAGGCGCGCCGCCGCTTCTGGGCGCTGATCCGCCGGCTCTCCGCCGAGGACGGCACCACCATCCTGCTGACCACCCACTACCTCGACGAGGCCGAGGCGCTCGCCGACCGGGTCGGCGTCATCGCCGCAGGCCGCGTCCTCGCCGTCGACACCCCGGCCGACCTCGGCGGCCGGGCCTCCGCCGGGGCCGCCGTCGGCTGGGTCGAGGACGGCGAACCGCGGCTGCTGCGCACCGACCGGCCCACCGAGGCGGTGCGGGAGCTGGCCGACCGGCTCGGCGGGGAGGTCCCCGGACTGACCGTCACCCGGCCGTCCCTGGAGGACGTCTACCTCGACCTGATCGGGAGCACACGATGACCACCGCGACCACGGGACCCGCCGGGAGCACCGCGGCCGCGGGCCCCACCCGGCCCGCCCGCGACCGGGAGCCGTCCGTCCTGCGGCTCTGCCTGGCCCGCGGCGGGGTCGAACTGCGCCAGTTCTTCCGCGAACGCACCGCCGTCGTCTTCACCTTCGCACTGCCGGTCGTCCTGCTCGCCCTGCTCGGCTCGATCTTCGACCGGCAGCTCGCCGCCGCCGGCGTCCCCGCCAGCCAGCTGCTGGCCGCCGGCATGATTGCCGCGGGCATCGGCTCGACCTGCTTCGTCAACCTCGCCGTCAGCATCACCAGCGACCGCGAGGACGGCACCCTCAAGCGGCTGCGCGGGGTGCCGATGCCGCCGGTCGCCTACTTCGCCGGCAAGATCGTCCTGGTCCTGGTGACCGCGGTCACCGAAGCGGCGATCGTGCTGACCGTCGGCGTCCTCGGCTACGACCTGCCGCTGCCCACCGACCCCGGACGCTGGGCCGCCTTCGCCTGGATCTTCGTGCTCGGCGTCACCGGCTGCGCGCTGCTCGGCACCGCGATGAGCAGCGTCCCGCGCTCGGTGCGCGGCGCGGCACCCATCGTCAACCTGCCGTTCCTCGTCCTGCAATTCGTCTCCGGTATCTTCATCGTGCCGCTCACCACGCTGCCGACGGCGCTCCAGCAGGTCGGCGCGGTGTTCCCGCTGAAGTGGATGGCACAGGGCTTCCGCTCGGTGTTCCTGCCCGACTCGGCGGCCGCCGCGGAGCCGACCGGAGCCTGGGAGCACGGCCGCGTCGCGCTGGTGCTGGCGGCCTGGTGCCTGGGAGGTCTGGTCCTGTGCCTGACGACGTTCCGCTGGAAGGGGCGGAGGGACGGTTGAGCCCCGCCGGCCTGAGGCTCGCCGCCGTGAGCCGCGCCCCCGACGAGTGGCTGCGCTGGCAGCCGCTGTGGGACGGGTACTTCGTCCTGGTCAGCGCGGCCGGCCTGGCCGGCGTCCTGCTCGCCGGCGGGGCCGACCCCGCCCGGCGGGTGGGCGCCGCCGGGCTGCTCGCCCTGCTGGTCGCCGCCCACCTGCTGGTCGGCCGCCGCCTGATCCGCGACCACCGGGGGACCGGCTGGGCAGCGGCCTACCAGGCGGGCGTGGTGCTGGTCTTCGCCGCCGCCGTCACCCTCTCCACCGCCGTCGCCTTCGCCCTGTTCGCGCTCTGCGCCCCCGCGTTCATGTCCGGCGGCCCCGTCGTCGGCGCCCTCGCCGTCCTCGCGATGAACCTGGCCTGGCTCGGCGCCGCCGCGAACGACCGGGCCTTCGACGGCTCCGGCCGGCTGCTCGCCGTCGCCGGCACCACCGTCGCGGTCCTCTCCGTCGTCCTCGGCGTCTGGGTCAGCCAGATCGTCCGGCAGAGCACCGAACGGGCCGAGCTGATCCGCGAACTGGAGGCCACCCGGGCGCGGCTCGGCCGGCTCTCCTACCAGGCGGGCCGCACCGCCGAACGCGAACGGATCGCCGACGCCGTCCACGACACCCTCGCCCAGGGCCTGTCCAGCACCCTCATGCTGCTCCAGGCCGCCCGCCCGGCCCTGGCCACCGACACCGCCCGGGCGCTGCACTACCTGGACGTCGCGGAGACCACCACCCGCGACAACCTCGCCGACGCCCGGGCCCTGATCACCGCCCGCCCGCTGCCCGAGGCCACCGCTGCCTCCCTCGTCGACGGACTGCGCCGCGAGGTCGAACGGCTCCGCGACGCGCACGGCATCGAGGCCTCGCTGCGCGTCGACGGCGCCCCCGACCCCACCGAGACCGCCCTCAACGTCGACCTGCTCCGGCACGCGCAGGAGGCGCTCAGCAACGTCCGCAAGCACGCCGCCGCCCGCCGGGTCGAGGTGCTGCTCGCCACCGACGCCGACGCCGTCCGGCTGGAGGTCCGCGACGACGGCGCCGGCTTCGCCGCCGGGACCCCCGCGGCCGGCCACGGCCTGCCCCTGATGCGCCGCCGGCTCGACCGCGCGGGCGGCGAACTCACCGTCGAATCGGTGCCCGGCCGAGGCACCGCCGTCCTGATCCGGGTGCCCAGATGACCGTCTCCGTCCTGCTCGTCGACGACCACCCGGTGGTGCGGGCCGGCATCCGCGCGATGCTCCACGGCCGGCCCGACCTGGAGGTGGTCGGCGAGGCGGTCTCCGGCACCACCGCGCTGGCCGCCGCCCGCGCGCTCACCCCCGACGTGGTTCTGATGGATCTGCGGATGCCGGACGGCGACGGGGTCGGCGCCACTGCCGCGATCCTCGCCGAACTGCCCGCCACCCGGGTGGTCGTGCTGACCACCTACGAGAGCGACGGCGACATCCTGCGCGCCGTCGGGGCCGGAGCCGTCGGCTACCTGCTCAAGGACACCTCACCCGCCGACCTCGCCCAGGCGGTGCTGGCCGCCGCGCGCGGCGAGACCGTGCTCTCCCCGACCGTCGCCGCCCGGCTCCTCGACCAGGTGCGCCGCCCCCGCCCCGAGACGCTCTCCCGCCGCGAGACCGAGGTGCTGCGGCTGGTCGCCGAAGGGCTCACCAACGCCGCCGTCGGCCGCGAACTGTGCATCACCGAGGCCACCGTGAAGACCTACGTGGTCCGGATCTTCGGCAAGCTGGGCGTCTCCGACCGCACCGCCGCCGTGATGGCGGCGGTGCAGGCCGGACTCCTCTGACCCCGGCGGGGGAGGGGGCTCAGCCGGGCAGCTCGATCGGCGCCAGGGTGCGGAACTCGTCCCCCGGACCCGGATTTCCCGCCGCCGTCCGCCCGCCCAGGTGGTGCAGCACCCCCCACACCGCGTTCAGCGCCGTGGTCACCGCCCCCTCCGCGAACCCGCCCGTCCACGACACGTCGTCCCCCGCGAGGAACACCCCCCGCTGGTGCACGGGCAGCCCGTCCTGGAGGAAGTGCGTGAACAGGCGCCGCTGGTAGCGGTACTGGCCGGGCAGGTTGCTCTTGAACGCGCCCATGAAGTGCGGCTCGGTCTCCCAGGTCACCGCGACCGGCGGCGCCACCACCCGGCTGCGCACGTCCACGTCCGGATAGATCCGGCGCAGATGGCGGAGCATCATGTCCAGCCGCTCGCCGGCCGACAGCGCCGCCGCCTTCAGCGAGTCGTCGTTCCACGTGTACGAGAGGCACATCACCGCCGGCTCGCCCGGGCCCCCGTCGAACAGGTACACCCCGCGCGGCGCCCGGTCGGTGAGCGTCATCCCCATCACCGGCCGCCCGGTGAGCCCGTCCACGTCGTGCCAGAACGGCCGGTCCACCAGCGCGAACAGCTTCGACGCCCCCATGTAGTGGGTGCGCTCGATCGCCGTCCACACCCCGGTCGGGAACAGTTCCTCCGCCGTGTCGATCCCCGACAGCAGCAGCCGTACCTGCGGGGTGACCACCGCCGCCGCGAACTCCTCCGCGCCGTCCGCGGTCTCCACCAGCACGCCCCCGCCGCCGCCCCGCGCCAGCCGGGTCACCGCCGGCCGCGGGCCCCCCGGGTGCAGGCCCGCCAGCGAGGTGCCCGCCGGCCAGTGCGCCGCCCGCCGCGGCACGTGCCGCCACAGCCGCAGCGGCAGCCGCTGCGCCCCGCCGACCAGCGCCCGGTGCCGGTCGTCGGCCCCGGTGTACACGACCCGCAGGACCTCCAGGATCGAGTTGGGGAAGTCGGTGTCCCAGCCGCCCGAACCGAAGCCGACCTGCCCGAACAGCTCCCGGAGCCGGAACGAGGCGAAGGCCGGGGAGGAGGCCAGGAAGCCGTAGAAGGACTGGTCGTCCAGCAGCGGCACCAGCCGGTTCCAGATCGCCTTGATCGTCGCGGTGTCGCGGTGGCGGATCGCCGACTCCATCGCACCGAAGTCGGCGCCCTCCTCCAGCACCTTCGTCCAGGCGTCGAACACCTCCTGGTACACCGCCGGCAGGTCCTCCGGCACCCGCGCGAAGTGCCGGGCGCCGTTGACGTCCACCACGGTGTGCGGGGTCGCCGGGGCCAACGGGTTCGGGAACGGGGCGGTCTCCAGCCCGACCAGCCCGATGTAGTGGAACAGCGTCGTCGCCGACGGCGGGAAGCGCATCGCCCCCAGTTCGGCGACCGTCCCCGGATGCCCGGGGAAGCTCGTCGTCCGCATCCGGCCACCGAGTTGACCCGACTCGAAGACCACCGGGTGCAGGCCCAGGCGCATCAGCTCGTACGCGGCGACCAGGCCCGAGATCCCGCCGCCGACCACCGCGACCCGGGTGCCGAGCCGCTCCGGCGGCAGCGAACCCAGGCCGGCGGGGTGGCCGGCCCAGCGGTCGTAGCCGAAGGGGAAGTCCGGGCCGAACATGGTGACCGGCGGAGCCGACAGCTCCGCCGCGAAGGCGGTCATGCCCCGGTGCCGTGCGGCTCGGGACAGCCGTGCGGCTCGGGCCCGTCGTGAAGTCCGGGTCCGTCGTGAAGTCCGGGCCTGCCGTACAGCTCTGGGCGCAGGTTCGCCAGGTACGGCGTCGCCCGGCGGCTCGCCGCCACCGCCCCGTGGTCCAGGTCGGCGAGGAGCAGCTCCTCGGCCGAGCCGCCGCCCTCCGCGCGGACCACCCCGTCCGGGCCGACCACCCGGCTCAGCCCGCAGTAGCCGGCCGGCCCCGGGCCGTACCAGTTGACGTACGCGACGAACAGTTGGCTCTCGAAGGCGCGCGCCGGCACCAGCGTCCTCGGCACGAACTCCCACGGACGCACCAGCGCCGTCGGGACCAGCAGCAGGTCCGTACCGGCCAGTGCGTGAGCCCGCACCGCCTCCGGGAACTCCACGTCGTAGCAGACCAGCAGACCCACCGTGAAGTCGCCCAGCCGTGCCTGGACCACCAGTTCGCCACCGGGCGTGAACACCGAGCGGTCGAACTCGCCGTACAGGTGGGTCTTGCGGTAGCGGGCCGCCACCTCACCGTCCGCGCCCACCAGGTGCACGCTGTTGCAGACTCCCTCGCCGACCCGCTCCGGCCAGCCGTAGACGATCGCCACGCCGGTCCGCCGCGCGATCGCGCGCACCCCGTCCGCCAGCGCGCCGTCGGCCGGCTCCGCCAGCGCCGCCGTGCGCGCCGCGCCCAGGTGGTACCCGGTGGCCGACATCTCCGGTGTCACCAGCAGCGCCGCCCCGCCGTCCGCCGCCCGGGCGGCCACCTCGGCCAGCCGGCCGAGGAAGCCGTCCCGGCCCGACGCGCTCCCGGTCCACGCGGACTGCCAGCACGCGACCCGCGTCGCCCCCGCCCTTCCCGAGTTGGCCGTTCCCGAGTTCGCCGTTCCCGAGGAATTCATCGTTCGTTCGTCCCGCAATCCGAGGCCGTCGTGACGTGACGGAGAACAGCTAACGGCGACCGCCACAGCCCGCAACCCCTAGCCGACTGGTACCCGTTGACCTGTGCCGGCCGCTGTTGTCCGCCCCTGTGCGGGCCCCTATAGTGACGACGTGTCGCAGCACGAAGCACGGCGCCTCCGTCCTCCCCGCCACCGGCTCGACCGCCGCGCTCTGCTCTGGTGGAGAACCCAGGCCGCGGCCCTCGCCCTGCCCCCCGTCGCAGTGCTCGCCCTGCTCACCGCGCTCATCCCGCCCGCCCGCACCTGGCTCGGCCTCGCCCTGGCCGTCACCACCGCCCTCGGCCTCGCCCACCTGCTGGTCATGCCCGCCTGGCGCTACCGCGTCCACCGCTGGGAGGCCGGCGAGGACGCCGTGTACGCGGTCTCCGGCTGGCTCTGGCAGCAGGCCAGGATCGCGCCGCACTCGCGGATCCAGACCGTCGACACCGCAAGCGGCCCGATCCAGCGGCTCTTCGGACTGACCGGGCTCGTCGTCACCACCGCCTCCGCCGCCGGCCCGGTCCGCATCCAGGGTCTGGACCGCCAGGTCGCGGCCGACCTCGCCGAGACCCTCGCCGCCCGGGCCCGGGCCACGCCCGGGGACGCTCAGTGACCCTCGGGAGCGCCCCCGTGACCGAAGCCCCCTGGCAGCGGCTGGACCCGCGCATGGTGGCGACCTGCCTCACCTGGCTCGTCCCGCCGCTCTGCTCCACCCTGCTGACCCTCCTGCTCACCGGCGGCACCCTCGACCTCGCCGCACTGATCACCCTCGGCTCCATCGCCCTGACCTTCCTGGTCATCGCCGCCCTGTTCGGCGTCCGCCTGCTCACCACCCGGTACCGGATCACCGCGGACCGGGTCGAACTCCGCAGCGGCCTCCTGCTGCAGCGCCACCGCACCGTCCCGCGCGACCGGATCCGCAGCGTCGACATCACCGCCGGCCCGCTGCACCGCCTCCTCTCGCTGCGCACCGTCCGGATCAGCACCGGCGCCCACACCGCCGCCGACACCAGGGAACTCGCCCTCGACGGCGTTCCCCGCGCCGCCGCCGACCGCCTGCGCGAACAGCTCGCCCCCGACGGAACCGCCGCCGACACCACCCTCGCCGTGCTGCGCCTGCGCTGGCTGCGCTACGCGCCGCTGACCGTCTGGGGCGTGGCCTGGGTCGGCGCCGCTGCGGGAGGCTTCGCCCGGCTGCTCGACGCGCTGCGGATCAACCCCGCCGAGGTCGGCCTGCTCCGCTCCACCTGGTCCGCACTGACCGGCCTCCCGCTCTGGGCCGCGATCACCCTGCCGCTCCTGGTCGTCCTCCTGCTCGGCGCGCTCACCTCACTGGCCACCTTCGTCGAGACCTGGTGGGACTACCGCCTGGAGGACGTCGACGCCGGAACCCTCCGGCTGCGCCGAGGCATGTTCAGCACCCGCTCGCTCTGGCTGGAACGCCGCCGGCTGCGCGGCCTCCAGATCGCCGAACCGCAACCCCTGCGGCTCGCCCGCGGCGCCCGCCTCAACGCCGTCGCCACCGGCCTCGGCACCGCCGACGACCGGTCCACCTCCACCCGCAGCGCCCTGCTGCCCCCCGCCTCCCGGACCGAGACCGACCGCGTCGCCGCCGCCGTCCTCGGCGAGGAACCCGGCTTCCTCGCCGGGATCGAGCTCACCCGCCCGCCCCGGGCGGCACTGCGCCGCCGGATCACCTGGGCGCTCGCGGCCGTCACCCTGATCGAGGCGCCGCTGGTCCTGCTCGGCGCGCTGCTCACCGACGTCCTGCTGCACATCGCGTGGATCTCCGCCCTGGTCCTGCTGCCGACGGCCCTGGCCGCAGCGGTCGACGCCTACCGCAGCCTCGGCCGAGGCCTGCACGGCGGCTACCTCGTCACCCGCTACGGCACCTACGCCCGGCGCACCGTCCTGCTCGACCGGGCCGGGATCGTCGGCTGGACCGTCAAGCAGTCGGCGGCCCAGCGGCGGGCCGGACTGGCCACCCTGGTCGCCGCCGTCGCCGCCGGGCGGGGCGGGTACACCGTCCGGGACGTGCCGCTCGCCGAGGGGCTCGCGTTCATCCGCGAGGCGACGCCCGGGATCGTCGACGCATTCCTCGAACCGGTCCCCGAACCGGTCCCCGAACCGGTCCCCGAACCGGTCCCCGAACCGGCTCCCGAACCGGCCCCCGGGCCGTAGGCGGGCCGTCACCCCTCCTGGGAGCAGCCATAGGGGTGCGGTAGGAGCTGTGGCCCCGGGGAGGGCTGGTTACGTTCGCCGGACGGTGTGGGCTATCCACGGTTCTTCTCGCCGAAGGTGAGCGCTTGATGATGAGTTCGTCCGGGGACTTCGGAGCAGCAGTGCCGAGCGCCGACGGGACGGCCGCCGCGCCGGGGCCGGACCTGCGCCGCCGCCTGGCCGACCTGCCCGTCCCCGAGGCGCGGCAGCTGCTCACCGACCTCGTCACGGAGCTCGCGGCCGCCGCGCTGCGCCGCCCGGCCGACGAGCCGGTCCCCGCCCACGGCACCTTCTTCGAGACCGGGTTCGACTCGCTCACCGCCGTCGAACTGCACGGCAGGCTCACCGCCGCGACCGGCCTGGCGCTCCCCGTGACGCTCGCGTTCGACCACCCGACGCCCGCCGCGCTCGCCCGCCACCTCCACGCCGAACTGCTCGGCCTCGCCCCCGAGCGGGCCGAGACCGTCGCTACCGGGCACCACGACGAGCCGATCGCGATCATCGGCATGGCCTGTCGCTTCCCCGGTGGCGTCGGGTCGGCCGAGGACCTCTGGCAGCTCGTCGAGAGCGGAACGGACGCGATCGGCGACTTCCCGGCCGACCGGGGCTGGGACCTCGACGCGCTCTACTCCGCCGACCCCGACCGGCCCGGCACCAGCTACACCCGCCAGGGCGGATTCCTCTACGGCGCCGCCGAGTTCGACGCCGACTTCTTCGGGATCAACCCGCGCGAGGCGCTGGCCATGGACGCCCAGCAGCGCCTGGTCCTGGAGACCTCCTGGGAGGCGCTGGAGCGGGCCGGCATCCGGCCCGAGACGCTGCGCGAGGAACGCGTCGGCGTCTTCGTCGGCGCCGAGGCGCAGGAGTACGGGCCCCGCGTCCAGGACGCCACCGAGGGGCTGGAGGGCTACCTGGTCACCGGTAACGCGGCGAGCGTCGCCTCCGGCCGGGTCGCCTACACGCTCGGCCTCCAGGGCCCGGCCCTCACCGTCGACACCGCCTGCTCCTCCTCGCTGGTCGCGATCCACCTCGCCGCGCAGGCGCTGCGGCAGGGCGAGTGCACCATGGCGCTGGCCGGCGGCGTCGCCGTGATGGCGAGCCCGGCCTCGTTCACGGCCTTCTCCCGCCAGCGCGGCCTGGCCCCGGACGGGCGCTGCAAGCCGTTCGCCGCCGCCGCCGACGGCACCGCCTGGGCCGAGGGCGTCGGCATGCTGCTCGTCGAGCGGCTCTCCGACGCGCTGCGCAACGGGCACCGCGTGCTCGCGGTCGTGCGGGGGAGCGCGGTCAACCAGGACGGCGCGTCCAACGGCCTCACCGCCCCCAACGGCCCGTCCCAGCAGCGGGTGATCCGGCAGGCCCTCGCCAACGCCGGGCTGTCGGCCTCCGAGGTGGACGCCGTCGAGGCGCACGGCACCGGCACCACCCTCGGCGACCCGATCGAGGCGCAGGCCCTGCTCGCCACCTACGGCCAGGGCCGCACCGGGGACCCGCTCTGGCTCGGCTCGCTGAAGTCCAACATCGGCCACGCCCAGGCCGCCGCCGGCGTCGGCGGCGTCATCAAGATGGTTCAGTCCTTCGCTCACGACCTGCTGCCGAGGACCCTGCACGTCGACGAGCCGACCCCGCACGTCCACTGGGCCGCGGGCGACGTCCGGCTGCTCACCGAGGCCCGCCCGTGGCCCGAGACCGGCCGACCGCGCCGCGCCGCCGTCTCCTCGTTCGGCATGAGCGGCACCAACGCCCACCTCGTCCTGGAGGCGCCGCCGACCGCTTCCCCCGTTGAGCCCGCCGCTGCGGCCGGTGCCGCGCCCGCTGCCGTGCCCGCCGGGCCGGTCGCGCTGCCGCTGTCGGGCCGGACTCCCGAGGCGCTCGCCGGACAGGCCGAGCGACTGCTCACCCGGCTGGACGCGCCGGACACCGACCCGGCCGACCTCGGCCTCTCGCTGGCCACCACCCGGACCCACTTCGCCCACCGCGCCGTCGTCCTCGGTACGAACCGCGAACAGTTGGCGCGCGGCCTCGCCGCGCTCACCGCCGGGGAACCGTCCGCACAGGTCGTGACCGGGACCGCCGACCGCGGCCGGACCGCGTTCCTGTTCGGGGGCCAGGGCGCGCAGCGGGTCGCCATGGGCCGCGGCCTGTACAGCACCCAGCCGGTCTTCGCCGCCGCCTTCGACGAGGCCGCCTGGTACCTCGACATCCAGCTCGACCGGCCGCTCGCCGAGGCGATCGGCGACGCGGAACTGCTCGCCAGGACCGAGTACGCGCAGCCGGCGATCTTCGCCGTCGAGGTCGCCCTGCACGCACTGCTCCGGCACTGGGGCGTCCGGGCCGACGTGCTGCTCGGCCACTCGATCGGCGAGATCGCCGCCGCACATGCGGCAGGTGTGTTGTCGCTGGCGGACGCGGCGGCCCTGGTCGGCACGCGCGGCCGGCTGATGCAGGAACTGCCCTCCGGTGGCGCGATGCTGGCGGTCGGCGCGTCCGAGGCCGAGGTGCTGGCCGCGTTCCCGTCGGTGGACGTGGCGGCGGTCAACGGCCCGGCGTCGGTGGTGCTCTCCGGCCTCGCGGCGGAGCTCGACGCGGCCGAGGCGGTGGCGGCCGAGCGCGGCTGGAAGACGTCCCGGCTGCGGACCGGCCACGCCTTCCACTCCCGCCTGATGGACCCGGCGCTGGACGAGTTCCGCCGCCTCCTGCGCTTCCTGACCTTCCATGAGCCGAAGCTGCCGGTCGTGTCGTCGGTGACCGGCCGCCCGGTCGGGCCGGGCGAGTGGACGGACCCGGAGTACTGGGTGCGGCAGGTTCGCGAGCCGGTCCGCTTCGCCGACGCGCTCGCGGCGCTGGACGGCGTCACCCGGTACGTGGAGCTGGGCCCGGACGGCGTACTCACCGCGCTGGCCCGGCAGGCCGCCCCCGAGGCCGTCTGCGTGCCGCTGCTGCGCCGCGACCGCGACGAGCCCGCCACCGCGGCTGCGGCCCTGGCGGCGCTGCACGTCCACGGCGAGGCCGTCGACTGGCCGGCCCTCTTCCCGCACGCCCGGGTGGTGGACCTTCCGACGTACGCCTTCCAGCGGCAGCGCTACTGGCTGGAGAGCGCCCCCGCCCGGCCCGGCGCGGTCGACCCGGGCGACGCCGCGTTCTGGGCTGCCGTCGACCGCGCCGACCTCCCGGCGCTCGCCGAGGAACTGGGCGTCGACACCGGGGCGGTGGCCGAGGTGCTGCCGGCTCTGGCGTCGTGGCGTGCTCGTGGTCGGGAGCGGTCGCTGATCGATGGCTGGCGCTACCGGATCGAGTGGGAGCCGGTGACCGTCGCAGCCGGGGGCCGTCTGGATGGCGTCTGGGCGGTGGTCGGTGAGGACGTGCACGGTGTGGGTGCGGTGTTGGCCGGGTTGGGTGTGTCGGTGGTGCCCGTGGTGGACGGGGCTGCGCTGGCGGGGCTGGATGTCGTGGGTGTGGTGGCGTCGCCGGTGAGTGTGGTTGAGGCGTTGTCGGTGGTTCGTGCGCTGGTCGGCGTGGGGTGCCGGGTGCCGTTGTGGCTGGTGACGCGTGGTGGGGTGGCGACGGGCCGGGCTGATGGTGCGGTGGATGTGGGTCTGGCCGGGGTGTGGGGCCTGGGTCGGGTGGTGGGTCTGGAGCATCCGGAGTTGTGGGGTGGTCTGCTGGATCTGCCGGAGGTGTTGGACGGGCGGGCGGTTGGTCGGGTTGCCGCGGTGCTGGGTGGCGGGCTGGGTGCGGAGGACCAGGTCGCGGTGCGCAGTGGTGGGGTGTTGGTGCGGCGTCTGGTGCAGGCGCCGGCTGGGTCGGGTGCGGTGTGGCATCCGCGTGGCACGGTGCTGATCACCGGTGGCACGGGTGGGCTCGGTGCGGAGGTCGCCCGGTGGGCGGCGGGGGCCGGTGCGGAGCGGTTGGTGCTGGTGTCGCGGCGTGGGCTTGGGGCGCCGGGGGCTGCGGAGTTGGTGGCGGAGCTTCCCGGGGCTGAGGTGCATGCGTGTGATCTGGCGGAGCGTGACGCCGTTGAGGCGCTGTTGGCGGTGGTTGGTCCGGTTGATGCGGTGGTGCATGCGGCGGGTGTGGCCGAGGACGTGCCGCTGGTGGATGCCGATGCCGCGCATCTGGACCGGGTGATCCGGGGCAAGGTCGACGGTGCGCTGCACCTGGACGAACTGGTCGGCGAGGTCGACGCGTTCGTGGTCTTCTCATCCATCTCCGGCATCTGGGGCAGCCGCGGCCAGGCCGCCTACGCCGCAGCGAACGCGGCCCTGGACGGCCTGGTGGCGCGCCGCCGGGCGAACGGCCTGCCGGGGACGGCGATCGCCTGGGGCCCATGGGCGCGGATCGGCATGGCCGCCGACCAGGGCGAGACCGAACTCCTCCGACGGCAGGGTCTTCTCGCCCTGCCACCCGCCCAGGCGATCAGCGCCCTGGCCGGCGCCGTCGGCAGCGACGAGGGCGCGGTGACGGTCGCCGACGTGCGGTGGGCCGAGTTCGTACCGCTCTTCGCGGCGATGCGCGCGCGGCCGCTCTTCGACGAGCTGGCCGTGGCGGCCACCTCCGCTGTCGGCGGCACCGTGTTCTCGGGCCTGGGCCAGCGCCTGGCGGGCCTCGCCGCCGGCGAGCGCGAACGGTTCGTCGCGGACCTGGTGCGCACCCAGGTCGCCCTGGTCCTGGGCCACGAGTCCGGCGAGGCGGTGGCTGTCGGTCGGGCCTTCAAGGAGTTGGGCTTCGACTCGTTGACCGCTGTCGAGCTGCGTAACCGCCTGGCCGCTGTCACCGGTCTGACGCTCTCGGCGACGCTGGTGTTCGACCATCCGAGCGTGGAGCGGTTGGCGGCCCACCTGCTGGGTGAGTTGAGCGGTTCGGTCGATGCCGTGCTGACCCCGGTGGGCGCGGCGGTGTCGGGCGAGGACGACCCGGTCGTCATCGTCGGGATGGGTTGCCGTTTCCCCGGCGGTGCCGACACGCCCGAGGCTCTCTGGGAGTTGGTCGCGTCGGGCGTGGATGCGGTCGGCGGGTTCCCGACGGACCGCGGGTGGGACCTGGAGGCGCTCTACCACCCGGACCCGGACCACGCGGGCACCTCGTACACCCGGTTCGGCGGATTCCTTTACGAGGCGGGCGAGTTCGACGCGGGTCTGTTCGGGATCTCGCCGCGCGAGGCGCTGGCGATGGACCCGCAGCAGCGGTTGCTGCTGGAGACCTCCTGGGAAGCACTGGAGAGCGCCGGCCTCGACCCGCTGGCGCTGCGCGGCGCCCGGATCGGCGTCTTCGCCGGCTCCAACGGGCAGGACTACGCCACCCAGCGGCACGACGTCCCCACCGACCTGGAGGGGTATCTCGGCACCGGTACGGCGGGCAGCGTCGTCTCCGGGCGGCTCTCCTACACGTTCGGGTTGGAGGGCCCGGCGGTGACCGTCGACACGGCGTGCTCGTCCTCGCTGGTCGCGCTGCACCTCGCCGTGCAGGCGCTGCGCAGCGGGGAGTGCGACGCGGCGCTGGCCGGTGGTGTCACCGTGATGTCCACCCCGGACGCGTTCATCGACTTCTCACGCCAGCGGGGCCTTGCCGCGGACGGTCGGTGCAAGCCGTTCGCGGAAGCGGCGGACGGCACCGGCTGGGGTGAGGGCGTCGGCATGCTGCTGGTGGAGCGACTCTCCACTGCTCGGGCGGCCGGGCGTCGGGTGTTGGCGGTGGTGCGGGGTACGGCGGTGAACCAGGACGGTGCGTCGAATGGTCTGACGGCGCCGAACGGTCCGTCGCAGCAGCGGGTGATCCGGGCGGCGCTGGCGCAGGCGGGGTTGTCGGCGTCCGAGGTGGATGCGGTGGAGGCGCACGGGACGGGTACCTCGTTGGGTGACCCGATCGAGGCGCAGGCGCTGTTGGCGACGTACGGACGCGAGCGCTCCGGTGAGCCGTTGTGGCTGGGGTCGGTGAAGTCGAACATCGGGCACACGCAGGCGGCTGCGGGTGTGGCGGGGATCATCAAGATGGTTCTCGCGATGCGGCACGGTGTGCTGCCGGGGACGTTGCACGTCGACGAGCCGTCCTCGCACGTGGACTGGGCCTCCGGTGCGGTGGAGTTGCTGGCGGAGGCGCGGCCGTGGGAGGCCGTGGGCCGTCCGCGTCGGGCGGGTGTGTCGGCGTTCGGGGTCTCGGGCACCAACGCGCACGTCATCATCGAGGAGCCGCCGACTGCCCCTGCTGCGTCGGGAAGGGCCGTCGAACTGCCGCTGGTGCCGGTGCTGCTGTCCGGTCACACGGCGGACGCGCTGCGGGCGCAGGCGGAGCGGCTGCGGACGGTCGCCGACGCCGACCTGCCCGGGATCGGCCTCGCGTCGCTCACCCGGGGTGCGCTCACCCACCGGGCGGTGGTGCTGGCGGGTGACCGAGGCGCGCTGGTCGGCGGGTTGGATGCGGTGGTGTCGGGCTCGGGTGCGCTGACGGGTGTGGCGCGTGCGGGGCGGGTGGCGTTCCTGTTCACGGGGCAGGGGGCTCAGCGGGTCGGGATGGGGCGGGGGTTGTACGAGGCGTTCCCGGTGTTCGCGGATGTGTTCGATGCGGTGGCGTTGCAGGTGGACGCGCATCTGGAGCGGCCGTTGGCGGAGGTGCTGGCGGACGAGGAGTTGGTCCACCGCACCGAGTACGCGCAGCCGGCGCTGTTCGCGGTGGAGGTGGCGGCGTTCGCGCTGCTCCGGTCCTGGGGCGTTGAGGCTGACGTGCTGGTGGGTCACTCGATCGGTGAGATCGCGGCCGCGCATGTGGCGGGTGTGCTGTCGTTGGCGGATGCTGCTGTGCTGGTGGCGGCGCGCGGGCGGCTGATGCAGGCGCTGCCGTCCGGTGGTGCGATGCTGGCGGTCGGGGCCTCGGAGGGCGAGGTTCGCGAAGCGTTCCCGGACCTCGATCTCGCGGTGGTCAACGGTCCGGTGTCGGTGGTGGTTTCGGGCCTGGTGGAGGAGATCGAGGCGGCTGCTGCGGTGGCGGCCGAGCGGGGGTGGAAGGCCTCGCGGCTGCGGACCAGCCATGCATTCCACTCCCGCCTGATGGACCCGATGCTGGACCAGTTCCGGGCCATAGTCGGCGAGTTGGAGTTCGGCGAGCCTGCTATGCCGGTGGTTTCGTCGGTGACGGGTCTGCCGGTCAGGTCGGGTGAGTGGTCGGATCCGGAGTATTGGGTGCGGCAGGTTCGCGAGCCGGTTCGCTTTGCCGACGCGCTGGCGGTGTTGGATGGCGTGGGCCGTTTCGTGGAGCTGGGCCCGGACGGTGTGCTGTCCGCGCTGGTTCAGCAGCCCGGGGCTGTCACGGCGCCGCTGCTGCGTCGGGAGCGCGACGAGGTCGCCACCGCGCTGACTGCCCTCGCGGGCCTGTGGGTCAACGGCACCCCCGTCGACTGGGCGCCGCTGTTCGCCGGCGTCGAGCCGGTCGAGCTGCCGACCTACGCCTTCCAGCGGCAGCGCTACTGGTTGGAGAGCCGCCCTGCTGCTGCTGTTGCCGATGACTCGGCCGAGGCCGGGTTCTGGGCCACGGTGGAGCAGGGGGACCTGTCCGGCCTGTCCGAGAGCCTCGGCGTTCCGGCCGCCTCACTGGAGAACGTGCTGCCGGCTCTGGCGTCGTGGCGTGCTCGTGGTCGGGAGCGGTCGCTGGTCGACGGGTGGCGGTATCGCGTGACGTGGGAGCCGGCTGATCTTGCTGTCGGTGAGTTGTCCGGCACGTGGGCGGTGGTCGGTGAGGACGTGCACGGTGTGGGTGCGGTGTTGGCCGGGTTGGGCGTGTCGGTGGTGGCCGTGGTGGACGGGGCTGCGCTGGCGGGGCTGGATGTCGTGGGTGTGGTGGCGTCGCCGGTGAGTGTGGTTGACGCGTTGTCGGTGGTTCGTGCGCTGGTCGGCGTGGGGTGCCGGGTGCCGTTGTGGCTGGTGACGCGTGGTGGGGTGGCGACGGGCCGGGCTGATGGTGCGGTGGACGTCGACCAGGCGCAACTGTGGGGCTTCGGCCGCGCGGTGGGTCTGGAACACCCGGAGCTCTGGGGCGGCCTGTTGGATCTTCCGGCGGCCGTTGACGCGCGGGCTGTCGGGCGACTGGGCGCGGTGCTGGCTGGCGGGCTGGGTGCGGAGGACCAGGTCGCGGTGCGCAGTGGTGGGGTGTTGGTGCGGCGTCTGGTGCAGGCGCCGGCGGCTTCGGGCACGGTCTGGCGTCCGCGTGGGACGGTGCTGGTCACTGGCGGCACGGGTGGGCTCGGTGCGGAGGTGGCGCGGTGGGCGGCGGGGGCCGGTGCGGAGCGGTTGGTGTTGGTGTCGCGGCGTGGGCTTGGGGCTCCGGGGGCTGCGGAGTTGGTGGCGGAGCTTCCCGGGGCTGAGGTGCATGCGTGTGATCTGGCGGACCGGTCGGCGGTCGAGGCGTTGTTGGCGGTGGTGGGTCCGGTTGATGCGGTGGTGCATGCGGCGGGTGTGGCCGAGGACGTGTCGCTGGTGGATGCCGATGCCGCGCATCTGGACCGGGTGATCCGGGG